>CAZRXJ010000323.1:0-3674 GCA_964604025.1 uncultured Saprospiraceae bacterium
GTGTATTCTTGTTGTCATAATATCTGTTTAATATCACCTTGCCGTCCAATTTGATAATTCTCTGCATAGCAGTGCCAACTTCAAGCTCTTTGCTAAGCCCATTCATCCACCAGTTGTACTCTTTTACCAATGATGGTAGATACTTGGGGATAATCGAAGTATCTTTTTCTTTAATCAGCATCTTGATCATCAAGGAGTAGAATGGTGATTGTGATCGCGATAAAAAGTAAGATCGATTGCCATTGGGTATATGTCCAAATTCGTCAATCAAGAACTTAAAGTTGTTGACCATTGATTCTATTAAATTAATTTTCCCAGACACTTTAAGACCAAGCATGGTGAAGTAACTGTCCCAATAATAAATCTCATTAAATCTTCCCCCAGGGACGACATAAGCATGAGGAAGCGGAATTTTTGAACTTCTGTTCTTTTTAATTTTGTCAGCAGGGCGAGTTAGATGATCCCATAGACTATTGATGTGTGATGGCAAAGAATCAAACTTCGTTTTAATGACTGATGCTTTGGGCAGTTCAAAGTATTCTTCTATAAAATCTTTCAACCTAAATCCACTTTCTAGTTTTCTACTGTTGTAAGTTTTTAGGATGATATCTGGATGCAACTTAGCAACAGCATCTGCAAATACTTTTCCATCTTTAAAGACATTAGCTCGATGTATGTCATAGAACAGGTCGCCGTACATCTCTGATGGCGACCGATGATGTGATTTAGACATTTATAGACTTAGTTAACTTGTTTAGTATAAAGAGACATATAAGCAATCCTATTAACGGAATAGATGTATAATAGAAGGCTGACGAAGCACCTACAGATTGAAATAAGTAACCGACTATTCTAGATCCAAGAGTTCCTCCTATCGCTGAGAATATGACGATCAATCCTGTCATCGGACTATGGAGGCTTTTAGGTAAAGCACTCAGCACAACAGAATTGAGTAATGGGTATATAGGTGCTATAAAAAGACCTACAAGAGGAAAAGCATATCCTATCAATGGTACATCTGTGATCTTGGATATCTCACTAACCGTTGCAGTAACCGTATGTGGCAGTACTAGAAATACCATAGCCAAGGCGGCTACAATACAAAATGTTAGAACGATAAGCCAATTGAATCTTTTGACGAGTTGTCCAGCGAGCAATCGTCCTACACCTAGTGAGATAGCAAGGATACTCGCCATCATGATACTTACATTTTCAGGTAACTGTAGAACACGCTCATTGAATGATGGAAGCCAAGTCATAATGCCTTGCTCAATCATAACAAATAGAAACGCACTGATTACAAAAACTAAAACCAACATTTGAGTTAACAACTTTAGCATGACCTTCATGTCTTCTGCTAAATTGGCACCTGGGATGTCATAGTCCTTTTTAAAATCCGCAAAATATAGAAAAACAAAACTGGCCAATGATATACCAGCTAGTAACCAATAAACCCTTAGCCAACTATTATGATCACTTTCATTATTGAAAGCTGGAAACAAAAAATAAGCCAATGCAATGCCAAACATAAACACACCTTCAATCGAACTCATCAAGCTATTATGCTCCTTTTTATTTTCTGTGACTAAACCGATAACAGAATAGACAGACACTTTTATAAGTGCAAAGGCAGCTCCGACTGATGCAAACAATACTTTCGCACTTATAAATGAATTACCATAGTACATATAGATACATGCAAATGACACAAGGCCAAGCGCGATCAACATCGCTTTCTTGTAACCTATACGAGGCAAAAAGGAAGCAATCAAGAATGAAACAATTGCAATAGGCATATCCTTGAATAGCTCTAAGCTAGATGCTTGAAGCTCATCAACTCCATAAACTTTTTGCGCTTTTAGAATTACGATACCAACACTATTGAGTAGTATAGCGAAGACAAAGTAGTTGAGATATAAAGATAGCTTTACTCTTATTTGTTGGTTCATGATGTCTTCTTTTTTGTCGATTCTCTTTTGATCAGCGCAGATTGAAATACTCTTTTCATTTTTGGAACCAACTCTTCTTGACTGGTTAATAAACTGATCGCATATTTGCCCATCTCATAGCTGTATTGTTCTATAGTACTTAGTGATGGGGTTAGATATTGAGAGAAGCTTGCATTGCTATATCCCATAACTCCGAGATCATTGGGGATGTTGATGCCTTTGTCATAGCAATAACGATATACGCCTTGAGCTGCCTCATCGCTAATTGCAAATATTGCATCCGGCTTGTTAGTATGAGACATCAGATATTCTGTTGCTTTATAACCGCATTCAGGATTGACTTCGCTACAAGTAAAAATTTGTTTTTCAAGATTATGACTTTCTATAAAATGACAATATCCTTCATGTATAGCATTTGCGATTTCATCTCCTTCTAATCCTCGGATATGAGCGATGTGTTGATAACCCTCTTCATAAAGATGACTCATAGCAGACAAGGCTCCACGATAATGATCATTGGTTATCTCAGGTAGAATATTAGAATTTGTGGATCTATCAATAAGTACGATGCATTCTTTCTTATACTTGATCAACACCGATGGATTTGTAAATAAACTTTGATATACTGGTGCTATTAATATACCTTCTACTTTAAGGTCTAAAAAATGATTGAGGATATTCTCTTCTTCTACTTTGTCATCTAGCGATTCTCCAATAATGATAAAGTAACCTTTCTTTTGAGCTTCGGCTGCGATCCCTTCGATCATTTTCGAAAAGTATGAATGGTTAATCTTTGGTATGATTATGCCTATTATATTATTGTGATTTTCAGTTAGGTATTTTGCGAAGTAATTAGGCCTGTAATCCAGCATTTCCGCTACCTCTAGCACTTTCTTTTTAGTCTCGTTACTTATGTCAGGTTTGTCATTAAGCGCACGTGACACCGTAGTGATAGATAGGTTGAGCGCAGTCGCTATGTCTTTAAGCCTTACTCTCTTTTTCATACATCAGTTGGCAATCAACATAGTTAACCATTTTTGCTGATGCCAAGAAACAATAGAGATTACAATTACTAACTTAAAGGGTTGTGTAAATACTGAAAAGTCGGTAACCAAATTATTTTTTATCTCAAACTCCTCTGTTTAGAATTGCGATCTTAACAGACAAAACGCTAGAAGAAGGAAGTGCTAATTATAAAAACTAACCTACACATTAAACCTGAAATGCATAACATCGCCATCTACAACGATATAGTCTTTGCCTTCTACACCCATTTTTCCAGCTTCTTTGACGGCAGCTTCTGAGCCCAAAGACACGAAGTCATCATATTTCATAACTTCAGCTCTTATAAATCCTTTTTCAAAATCAGTATGGATCACACCTGCTGCTTGAGGAGCGGTTGATCCGTTTTTAACCGTCCAAGCTCTTACTTCTTTCTCACCAGCCGTGAAGTATGTGATTAAGTTCAATAGCGTATAACATGACCTGATAAGACGATTGACACCTGGTTCGGTAAGATTCATCTCTTCTAAGAACATCATCTTCTCCTCGTCATCATCGAGTTGGATGATTTCCGATTCTATCGAAGCAGAGATGAGTATGACCTCAGCATTTTCATTTTTTACATGCTCCGTGAGTTTGAGAGAATGTTCATTACCATCCTTTGCGCTATTTTCATCGACATTACAGACATATAATATGGGTTTAGACGTAAGGAGGTAGAGT
>CAZRXJ010000324.1:0-3631 GCA_964604025.1 uncultured Saprospiraceae bacterium
ATAGGCTTCCAATATAGTGAAGCCATCACATCTTCTTCAATAACTCCATTAGAAGTAGTGCTGTGAACAACCCAAAGTTGGTTATTTCTCTTTATTGATATGATACTTACGTGAAATATGCGTCCATCTTTTTTAAAGAAGACTAGATCTCCTGGCCTCGCATTGGCTAGTGATATTGACTTTCCTTGACTAAAAATATGAGATGCCGAACCGCCCAAATTGATGCCACCTGCATCGAAAGCAAAGGAGACTAGTCCAGAGCAATCAAAGAACTTGGGTCCTTTTGCACCATACTTATATTTATCACCGATTTGATGGCGAGCTTCCTTAACTATTTTGCTACGGTCATAGGATGATGATATAGAAGAGACTGACTTGTCTCTATCGATAGATCCACAAGAACAAAGGAATACAATGCTGATGAAAAAAACAATGCGATATTGAAGACGAAAGAGCTTTATATTAACCCTCTGTAGCTTCACCTTCTTCTTGTTCTGCACCTTCTTCTCCTTCACCCTCAGCACCTTCTTCTAATTCTTCATCAGTTTTCAATGCTCTTGGAACCACTACATTAGCGACAGGAGTTGCTCCTTCTATCATGACTTGTACTCCTTCTGGGAGTTCGATGTCTTTTACCCTAACAGCACTTCCAAGTTCAAGCTCCTCTATACTGACATAAAGGACGTCAACAAGATTTTCAGGAGTAGATTTAACGGTAACCTTTCTAAGTGTACGGATCAATTTTCCTCCTTCTTTTACACCTGGAGAAACTCCTTTAAAGCTCACTGGAATGTCTGCGATAACAGGATGTCCTTCTACTAGCTCAAGAAAATCCATATGCATAATTTCATCCGTTACAGGATGAAAGTCTATATCTTTTATGATTGCTTTGCGAGTTGCACCTTCTATTGATATCTCGGCTAACTTAAAGTTAGGAGTGAAAACCATAGCCTTAACGTCACCATGCTTTGTTGAGAAGTGTGATACACCATTTTGTTTGCTATAAAGTACCGCTGGTATCAGACCAGCTTTTCTTATTGCTTTAGTGGCTTTTTTCCCAAGATCAACTCTTGGCTCTACGTTTATCTGTACTATATCCATGACTCGTCTTTCTATCGCTTTTTCAAAAGGACCGCAAAGATATGGTTTTTCATAAAAAAATCAGAATAATTGTATTCGAGAGATTTTATGCTCTTTATAGATTAAGATAATCTATATGTAGTCGTTCTGAGTAGCCAACTTATGTGCATGTTGATTGGTCAAAAGAACACTTCTTATAAGGCTGAGATATCTATCTACATGAGCGGGTTCAAGTTTATCCTTCCAGAATAACTCGTGCAAGGGGGCTTTGTCAGTACCGATGAGCTCTTTTCTACTGTGAATCGTATTCATGGTTGTCAGTGAAGGGGTAAAGAAGTATGAAGGGTGCATTTTTTCTGTTGGATGATTGAGCTCCCTCATAACCCGAGCAGTTATGTTATAAGGATCCATATATAAATCTTCATAGGCGACTAAATATCCTTTGCATTTTTTCACTTCTTTTAAACTTATAATGAATGATAAAGACCACATCAATAATATCACCTCTTCTTTGCTTTCAGCTTTCTGTTTCAATTCTCTAAAATGTGAAAGCTGCTCAATTGTAAAATTCCGCTGAATCAAGACTCTTTCAAAAAAGTACTCCTGATGATGATCCCAACCATATTCTTTCCAGAATCTTTTCCGATTTGTAATTGAGGTCAGCACCGCCAAAGGATGTCGATAGATATAGATGACATTTCCTTCAAGGGATGCGCTAAGTTCACTTAATACATGGTTGGATCTTATGGTCTTAAAACCGATAATATCAGTATTGTCCCATATGTAACTAACGAAAGATTGAGTATTCTCTTCCAATGGAGTATTGAGATGGTTTCTAAGTAACCAAAGATTGTTAGGCTGTTGAGAGCTACATCTATCGAGATGTTGTAACACGTCGTCTCTATCGCTCAACTGTGATGAATAGCAGAATGATCTAGAATCTTTATAAACACATGGATGAAAGGGTTCGAATAGAATTAATCCACCCAGTACTTTTGAAATGATATCAGAGAGCCATGTCGTACCCGATCTACCAAATCCAGCGATGATGATCGGAGCATTATTCATTACACTTTCTAATCTTTATATGATCATACCAGCGGCAACAGTATTGTTGCTTACCTCATCCACCAAGATAATACTTCCTGTAATTCTATTTTGTCTGTACGAATCTATAAACAATGGTTTCGTAACTCTCAAAGACACACGCGCGATATCGTTCATTTTGATTTCTTTGTCATCTTGAAGTCGATGCAAAGTATTTATATCAAGTTTATATCTTATTTCCTTGATAACACATCTTACATGCTGAGTGGTATGCTGTAGCGCAAATTTTCCTCTTGGCAGAAGCGACTTTGTATTATCAAACCAACATAACATAACATCTATATCCTGTGTTACTTCTGGTTGATTATTAGCTCTTACAATCATGTCACCTCTACTAAGATCAAAGTCTTCTTCTAATTCTACTGCGATTGACTGAGGGGGAAAAGCTTCTTCTTGTTCTCCATCTGCACCATGTATCGTTTTAATCTTAGTTGTGAAGCCAGAAGGTAGAAGTGTTACTTCATCACCTTTCTTCATTACTCCTCCTGCAAGTCTCCCTGCATATCCTCTAAAATCATGGAACTCATCACTATATGGTCTAATTACAAACTGTACTGGAAATCTTTGATCAATAAAATTATGATCACTTGCGATATGTACATTTTCTAAATAATACATGAGCGTTGGGCCTTCATACCAAGATGTCTTACTGGATCTGTTGACTACGTTATCACCTTTCAATGCTGAGATAGGGATGAAGTGTACGTCTTTAACATCTAGCTTAGCAGCAAAACTTTCAAAAGACTCTTGAATCTTATCATATGCATCTTGATCATAATCAACAAGATCCATCTTATTGATGCACACAACTATATGTGGTATTTGCAGTAGTGATGCAATAATCGCATGTCTTTTAGTTTGATCAACTACACCGTGACGAGCATCAACTAATATCAAAGCCACATTGGCTGTTGAGGCACCCGTAACCATGTTGCGTGTATACTGCGTATGCCCAGGAGTATCAGCAATTATAAATTTTCTCTTAGGCGTACTAAAGTATCTATAGGCTACATCAATTGTAATGCCCTGTTCTCTTTCTGACTTAAGACCATCAGTGAGCAAAGCAAGATTTACTCCTTCTTCTCCTCTTCTTTCAGAAGTGTCTTTTATCTGATCATATTGATCTTGATATATGCTCTTGCTATCATAAAGCAATCGACCTATAAGAGTTGACTTTCCATCATCAACGCTTCCAGCAGTTGTAAATCTTAGTAGTTCAGTATTTTCAGTCATTTATGACTTTAGTTTTAAAGTAGAATAATTAGAATTTTGAAATTCTAGAAGTAACCTTCTTTTTTTCGATCTTCCATTGCAGTTTCGCTTCGTTTGTCATCAGTTCTGCCACCTCTTTCAGTCATTCTAGTAGTTGCAATTTCTTCAATGATGTCTTCAACAGAAGTAGCAGTTGATCGCCACACGCCTGTACAAGTCATATCTCCTATGG
>CAZRXJ010000325.1:0-3628 GCA_964604025.1 uncultured Saprospiraceae bacterium
GGCCGAATCTTTAAAAGAAATGAATGTTCGAGTAAATTAGTTAATGAGATTAACTAATTATATTGTTTACACATCTATTATACGCCATACAATGATTGACGAACTCTAGTTGAGGATACAATAAGGACTAAATCTCGAACGCAGCTCAAGAATTTGTCTTTTGGTTAAAGCCAATGACTATTGATAACTCATGGCTGTTGCTTTTAAGCAACAGTAAGGGTGAAAAAGCAAGTGCTAGCAAGTTATACTTATCTCCTCATTCAGTCTTAGCTACATTAGTAGAGATCTTATCTACTATGAACCAATGATCTGCTACTTTCATCATATTGAAGTAATCTGTGTATAATCTTTCTGGTGTTTCTATCTCACATTTGGCGGAAGCAACAGGTCCTGTTATATCGATACTCACTATACGTCCGCCAGAATTTTCTCTTCTTGGTCGCGGTTGAAAAAAACCAAGGTATTGTGATCTACTATAGGCAGTAACAGCGCCATCTCTAAGTACCTTGAGTTCACAAGTACTATGCATCGCACTACCGATCAATGAAGTGTCTCCTGTCATCCATCCTTCAAAATAAGCTTCTATAATATTCTGAATAGATAGCATCTCATTGGGCTGAGTTATGGATGATTGAGCAGATGTAGATTGAAATGATAAAAACAAGAAGACAATAATGGAAGTCAAGATTTTCATAATAGCATATTGGAAGTAATTAAAATAGTGATCCTTTCAAATATCGCTAAAAATTACAATGATTGAATATAGTCAATGATAAATGATCGTGATTCTAATCGTGTTATTCTGTCTTGGTGAAGTTATCCTCAAATATTCTTACCCATCGACCATCTTCTAATTGCTCGCCATATTCTTGAAAGTGCCCATCACTTGGGCTGTGAAAGATATATCTCAGTTGTTCACTGGCATTGACGACTAACATCCCATCCTTGTATACTGCTGGTGCTCTTCGAGAGCCACTTTTAGAATACGGATTATAGATATACTCTTGTTCTTCTTTGTCATAAGATATGATGGTATGCAGTTGCAGTAGTTCAGAGTGTAGATCAATAATAATAATGCTTTTATCCAAGCCATAACTTATACTTTGAAAAGCTGGAACTTGTTTGTCTTTCTGTCCATCTTTATAAGTAGATGATGTGCCGATCCATGCTCCTACCATGAAGCTCAGGTCTTTCATTTTATCCTGCTGCACAGTTTGGCTGACGGATAATTGACCGAAGACAGTACTGGCAGATATAAAAAGACTTAACAACATAAAATGTCTGAGTGTCATAAATGAAAGAATTGTTAGGTGGGTGTTCAGCATTACAATCAATTTTAGCGATTAAAGTTTTTGTAAAACATGTCCTAACCATTTTTCATTTTCAAGTATCCATCTGTTCATAATAGAGACAGTAGAGTAGAGCGGCATCTCTTCAAAGGTATAAGTGGCCCAATCTTCATCGCTTGGAACAAAATTAGTATTAGGAGAAAGGTTGTTAATCTCTTCTATAAGGTTGTTGTTCAGTTTAGATATCATTTCAATTTCAGTTCTTGATTCGTTCGCTATATCAAGTAGTTGGTCCGCTCGTTTTAATTGTAAGAGGATGCGCTGAGTAGCAACTTTATCTGTTGTGTTTTTAGACTCAGATATTATAAGATCTTTTACATCGATAATAGAATCGTTAAGATGATTGATAATATCTCTAATCCGAGCTATGTTGTTAACGTTCAGACCTTCCAACGATCTCGGATTCAGATTGCGAATGAGTTGATCGTTATGAGTTCTTTGCTGATTTATAGAATCAATTATTAAGGCATTCGTCTCAATAAAACTAACCTCGGGCGCTATGCCTATTTTTTTACAGCTTATTATTACAAGTGCTAAAAGTATAATTAGTGTTCTGTTCATATTAACTGTCTATTGTAATTAGATATGAGGATGTTTTCTTTGGGATGCGCTAGAGCAAGCCTTCCTTCACCAACCAATCATAACAATCTTTCACCCCTTCTTTCCAATCTGTCATCTCATAACCCAATTCTTTGAGTGCTTTCTTGTTAGAAAATTCAAATCCCTTTCTGGTCACCATATCCGCTGCTTCTGGCGTCAATGTGGGTTCTTTACCTGTGAAGTAAGCACCTATGGCAGCAAGTCTTCCAAATATCTTTAAGATAAAAGCGGGCATCTCAGGCGGTACCTTTTTTATTCCTAGCAATTGAGCAAACTCTGTAACAAAAGTCTTCATAGTGATGTGTTCGCCCACAACGAGATAACGATGACCAGACCTGCCATTATCAACTGCTGATATATGTGCCCGAACCACATCATTGACATGCACAGCAGGTATAATGCCTGGAGGAACACCTGGCAGTTCTCCATCCCTTAATGCATAGAACATAGTGGCGAAAGTCCTCGTATCATAAGCACCAAGGATAGAACTTGGGTTGATGCTAACTACTTTCAGACCTTTGTCGATTCCTTCAAATGCAATTTGCTCAGCTTGCCACTTTGTCTTTTCATAATTGATCCAAGATGTCGCACCATGTTGTGGCGTTTCTTCATTTACGATGCCTTTGACAGATGTACCCCACACAGAGACAGATGAGGTATGAATAAAAGTCTCAACACCTTTGTCAGCAGCTACATCTATCATGTTACGCGTACCATCCACATGAATGATTGTCTGTGCGGCGTTCTTTTTAGACCAGTGGCTCGTATCACCCGCCACATGAAAAACAACCTCTGTATCCTTTGGGATCGCATGAACCAAAGAAGCCTTATCAGTGATGGATCCTTCTACCAGTTGTACTGGAAATTCCTTGAGGTACTTGGTATTAGAAGATTTGCGATGGAGCGCAGTTACCTGCCAATCGGCCGCACAGAGTGCTTTGATTAGATTGAGGCCTAAGAAACCAGTACCTCCAGTTACGAATGCAGTTCTTGACATATCTAGTTATTATTAAGAGAACAATGGCAATATAGTAGAAGTTTAAGTGTTCGTAAGAAACGCTTACTTCCTTTTTTCTTCCCTGTTTTCTCATCAAGAGCAAGTGTTTTATGCTGGCTATTATTTACCATTCAAGTTGCATAGCTTCATTTGACCCAGGTTCAACTCTTAACTCTTCTTTACAATATTTTATGGTTTCGTTTATCCTTAGTTCTATTTCCTCGAATTTTGTGAATTGTTCTCCATCAAATTTGACAGTGACATTCAAATTAGAAACGATTGAATCATATACCTTTTTAAAAAGGTTCGCAGTTTTTTCGTCATTCCGTAGAACGATCTATGATATTCGAATAGCATCAAACGGCCCTTCATTATGGTGCACTTCTTCATCATTCATTATTGGAAATAACCATAGTACCACATCATCACCTTTCTTTTCATTTTTTTTATTTCCGAAATAGTCGTCAACTTGTTCAAATTTTAAATCATTTATATTTTTAAATTCTCTACTATTTGGAGGGAAGTCAGGATTTTCAAAACCTACAATTAGAAACAGGTCTCCAAAAGTGGGTTTGTCCGAATTGAATTGAAAGTCAATACTTATTCCTTCAAACGCCAAAGTTTCTAAGTCTTTTGTTTTATTCCCCATTATTTCAATATTATGACATAGACTTTGGTGACG
>CAZRXJ010000326.1:0-3626 GCA_964604025.1 uncultured Saprospiraceae bacterium
TTTGTAAGAATAGACAGTCGAGATGGTATAACATCTACACCTGTCTTACGTGCGCCTTTGATATAGTATAGCTCGTGCAATCTTGGTTTTGGCGCAGGTAAAAAGAAACCATCAGGATCGTTGTACCTACCCTCATTAGAACCAAATACTCCGATCATCTTGTCTAACTTGTCATAATAAGGCTTGACATCATCATAGGAGATGGGCCAATTCTCTCCAAGGCCATCGATGTCTTTATGCTTAAAGTCATGTGGCCCAAATCTTAAGGATATTCTGCCCCAGTGATTAGTGCGGCCACCGAGCATGCGTGCACGCCACCATTTGAAGTTGGTACCTTCTTCATTGGTATAGGGTTCTCCATCTACTTCCCAATCACCCCATGACATATCAAAATCACCAAAGGCTCTTTTGGTACTGGCACCTCTTCTAGGAGATTCCCATGGCCACTTCATCTGTGTGGCGGTCTCTGGATCTTTAGGATCAAAATATGGTCCAGCTTCTACGACTGCTATCCTTAGACCACTATTGGCCAGTACGTTAGCAGCCATACCTCCTCCTGCGCCTGAGCCTACGATGATAGCATCGTATTGCTTTGCTGATTCTATTATCTGCATATGAAGATTTGTGTCTTTGTAACCTCAATATATCAAAGCGCATTGGCATATCCTAGGATAACCTAATCTTTGACTTTCAGGGTAACATCACTGGTCCGGACGAAAGGTAACGTACATATGTTCGTCTGATAGTCTTCCATCCTTAATGAGACGCTTCTTTCTTACTCCTTCTTTATAAAAGCTACACTTCTCTAATACTTTCATGGAAGCTGGATTATAATCAAATACGCCAGCTTCTATTCTCACGATATTAGTTGTTTGCCAGGTGTAATTGACCATCCATTCTACTGCTCTTGTTACATGACCTTTTCCCCAGTGCGGCTCGCCTATCCAATATCCCAATTCAGCAGTACAATTATAAATATCAGTTAAAGGGTGGATGCCCACTACACCTATAAACCCTTCATTGTTCGCTATGGCAAATATTTTATTAGGACTTGGCGACTGAACCATTTTTATAAAAGCATGAGCATCATCTATAGCATATGGATATGGAAAGTAATCTCGCAAATTAAGCCAGATTTTTATATTGTTGGCGTACTTTGCTATTCTCTTTGCATCATCTTCTACTATAGGTCTAACTTTAGTCACCATTTTTATAATTGAGTGCGATAAGAATCAATAAGACGGATCATATGTCTTGCTGGAGCTAGATATACACCATCTATTTCTCTTTGAGCATTACTTTTCAAGCGATCATAATATTGAGATTCTTCTTCTGTCAGTATGCCGCTTTCCATGACATGCGAAGATATCTTGGCCAGATCACTTAGTGCGAGGGCTAATACTTCGACAGATTCTAATTTCTTCTCTTTTGAAAATACAGATTCGATACTTCTATATAGTGGCATCCATTGTGCAAGTTGTGCACTAATCGACACTTGCAGATCTTCGGATGTACCTTCATCTAACAGTCTATCAACCAGTACACCGAAATTGTAAGAACTCATGGATTCTGAAGATACCGCATCTGCTATTTTGTCAAGTGGAGAAGTCATGGTATGAGACATGTTATTTACAAATCGCTTGTTACCCCTTACTTCTTCCAATGATTCGATGAAGGTTTTTATGAGGTCAGGGTCCACCTGACTTGATACTTCATTTATAAAATTTTCTTGATTGGAATTATAGTCTATACCAAGTGCTTTCAAATATGATGCAAAATGAGTTTGTCTAATGAGATGATTGTTGTGAACAATGGGAGCTCTTCCATAAGACCATAATTTATCGGCTATAGTTGCGGTTCGCGGCCATATGCGCGACGTTATATTGTCAGCATTGACCCACTCAGACCACATACATGCTTCTCCACCGATGATAAGAGACTCTTGCTCTGGCGTTAAGTTAGTGGTTGATGACAGTGTAGGCATCAATACACCGTCAGGCATATCGTTGCCGCCTACCTTTTCTCCTGTTACTTGTAGTGGAAGTCCTGATATGATCAACTGCCCTTCAATCTTCATATCTATGCTGTAATTTATAAAAGCAGAAAAGTCATCGTTATCTTGTTTATTTTCAAATTGGATAACTCCATCAGCGAGCGAAGCATGTTCAAATGGAAGGATTTGACCTGGAAATTGGACCAGTCCATTTAAATTAGAAAAATTGTCACCAAATAAATACAAGTAACCATTGATGTCATTGTCTGCAACAGAGCTTTCTAATTTGAATATTTGAAATGCTGATGTATCTGGTATAACTTCAAGATCATTCGACTTTGCTAATGGATCATTCTGATTCATCTCTTCCGATGACAGATTTTGATCTAAAAACCAACCTGAGGAAAGTATGCTCTTGTGGCCTAGTTGTGCAGCTTGATTCAATGAACTCTTTCCTATTCGAGATTGGAATACTATGTCATCTGTCTTTGGAAATTCTGGTCTCAATGCTTCATCCCAAGCCATCATTTTCTTGCCTAAGTCACTGATGATGCGTTGCACTTTCAGTGTGAAGTAGGCATGCAATTGTGTATAATCTACGAGACCATTTTGTGCCATAAAAGCACTAATCTCTTCATTTGATTTCCAATGATCGTATCGTACTTCACCTCCGCCGATATGTATATAGTCATCAGGAAATAGAGTAGACATCTCTTCTAGTAAAACTCTTATAAAGGCATAGGTCCTTTCTGACGTAGGGTCTAATACTGCCTTATGTATGCCATAGGTAGATGGAACTTCGATTTTATCGGGATGAGCACTTATGTCAGGGTAGGAGGCGATCATACTTGAGGCGTGACCCGGCATATCAAACTCGGGTATGATTCTTATACCCAGTTGAGTTGCATATGACACTAACTCTCTTATATCATCTTGACTATAATATTGACCGTCGGAGCCTACTGAGTTGAGTTCAGGTAGTTTTTTAGATTCAACTCTAAAACTTTGGTCATCTGAAAGATGAAGATGAAGTACATTGAGTCTTGCGGCACTCATCGCTTTTAGATTAGCTACAAGTACTTCCTTAGGAATCCAATGTCTACTAACATCGATCATCAACCCACGATAAGAGAACCTGGGTTCATCATTGATGGTCGCTATAGGCAATGTATTATCTTCTCTATGAAGGAAAAGCAGCTGGGATAGCGTGTTCAAGCCATGATTCAATCCTACATAGTTTTTGGCTCTCAATTGGATATCGGTAGCATTTATAATTAGTTCATATGACTCATCAAGATCTTCTGAAAGTAGGATAGGCTTGGGTTGATCTACATTTACCTTGAGTGATATCCCCGCAGGATCGCTTGAAGAAAGTTGGAGCACTTTAAGATCTTCTACAAATCGACTTAAATGAGAAGAGATGAACTGTGAAGAAGCTAAAGCGGGCACAACATATATGCCTCTAGTGAGATCAAGAGTCTCTGTACTCTTTGTTATTGATTTGGGAAGAGTGACGAGGCCAAGATTTGGTTGTGGTTCATCAATAGGAGACCCATTTGAACTAAGCTTTTCTCCTTGACAACTGGCAAATAGAATAAAATATATAAATAGAAGAGTGGTTAATTTCTCGAGT
>CAZRXJ010000327.1:0-3624 GCA_964604025.1 uncultured Saprospiraceae bacterium
ATTGTCGCTGAAGATATAAAGATCAATTCTTCTTTTAGAATTAATACAGATGCACATTGCGATCTTAAGAGTACAGATCAATCCGCATATCTACATATGGCTGATGCAGCAATAAGAGCATTAAAACTGGGGCAATTAGAAAAAGTAGTCTTGTCTAAGATTAAAATCGCAAATCGTGAGGATCAAGATATATTCCAATTATTTGCAGCACTTAAAGATCTTTACCCTTCTGCTTTTGTATTTCTTTATAATGTACCAGGAGATGGATTGTGGTGTGGCGCTACACCAGAAGTCTTGATAACTGCAGATGACCATCATGTCGCTACTACTATGGCACTGGCTGGAACGCAGAAGGATAAAGGCCTTCCTCTTGACCAAGTTGTATGGGGGCAAAAAGAGATACATGAGCAAAAAATAATAGAAGAGTATATAGCTCAGAAATTAGAAAACCTTAATATAACATACACTAAAAAAGGACCTGAGACTTCAAGAGCTGGGCAAGTGCTTCATCTTCGGTCTGACATAACCATGAAGGATATAGATGATCCTATGTTTATCGCAAATGTCTTACATCCTGGACCTGCTATCTGCGGGCGTCCTCAAGAAACAGCAATGGAATGGATCTTAGATCATGAGCAACACGATAGAGCTCATTACTGTGGTTTTATCGGACCTTGGAATATCAATAGTGTAAGATCGCTCTATGTAAATCTTCGATCTATGTGTATCTTCAAGAATGCATATGTGCTATATCTCGGTGGTGGTCTTACTAAGGATTCTATAGCAGTAGATGAATGGCAAGAAACAGAATTGAAGGCACAAACTATGTTGGCTGTGATCAATAAAAATGTGATACATGAGTGATGGTTCTGGTACGATGACATCGGCTAAGGAATCAATAGCCAGAATGGTCAAGATATGTGCGTTAAAAGGTATAAGATATGTGGTCATCTCACCTGGTTCTCGCAATGCTGCTTTGATCTTATCTTTTGCAGAAGATGACCGATTTGAATGTCTCAATATTCCTGACGAACGAGTTGCAGCATTCTTCGCATTGGGCATGGCCCAGAAATTAAAAGAACCAGTTGTACTCTGTTGCACCTCTGGGTCTGCTGCTTTAAACTATGCACCTGCTATCGCTGAAGCTTATCATCAGATGATACCTTTGTTAGTCTTGACTGCTGACAGACCTATTGAGTGGATCGATCAAAGAGCAGGGCAGACGATGACACAAAAAAATCTTTATGCTAATTACATAAAAAAGAGCTTTGAGTTATTTGAAGAACCCAAGCAATTGGAGCACTTATGGTTTAATGATCGTATCGTCAATGAAGCGATTAATATCGCAACTTCGGATTCTTATGGTCCTGTACATATCAATGTTCCGATGCGCGAACCACTCTATGATATAGTCGAGGCATCATCTGTGCAACAACCGAAGATTATAATAAAAGATAAGACGAAATTAGAATTAACTCCTCATAGTCAATTAGAAATTAGAAAAGAATGGGATCAATACAATGGAGTCTTGGTTATCGTAGGTCAAAGAGACCATGATCCATCTTTCGATATTATAATTGATAGGTTGGCGCAGTTACCTCAAGTGATTGTACTTACAGAGACAACCTCTAATGTGCATTCAGATTATGTTCTTCCTTCTATTGACAGAGTGATAGATAGTATAGATCAATCAGAATATAAACTTTTTACTCCAGAGCTGGTGATCTCATGTGGGGCGGCGATCGTATCCAAGAAGATAAGGTTTATGTTACGTCAGATGGAAGTGAAGGCTCATTGGCATGTGGATGCCTATGATGATTATATAGATACTTATCAAGCGTTAACTCGATTGATATCTATCAAGGCTCAAGACTTGTTTGCTTGGTTAGCAGAAGATTCTAAAGTAGAAGTGGCTACAGATTTTAAAAATATTTGGCTTGAACGAGAAGAACTTACTAAGTCAAGACATAAAGAATACCTTGGCCGTTGTGTCTGGTCCGATCTCCAAGTGATGCAAGATATATTAACATATATCCCATCATCAGTGCTTCATCTATCCAGTAGTACCCCTATCCGTTATGCACAGTTGTTTGCTCAGAGACGAGACTTGATATACAGATGCAATCGAGGTGTAAGTGGTATAGATGGATGCACATCAACAGCAGCGGGCTATGCCTATGTTCATGAAGGTATTGTAACCTTGGTCACGGGTGACATAGCATTTTTTTATGACTCCAATGGTCTATGGCATCATCACCTTGATAATCGACTGAGGATTATCATGATTAACAATGAAGGAGGCAATATATTTCGCTATGTCAAGGGACCTGATCGGACAAAGCATATAGAACAACACTTTGAAGCGACACATAAGACATCGGCTAGACTTCTTGCAGAGACTTATCAAGTTAATTATTATAGCGCCGATGATCGGGTATCCTTGAAAGAAGGACTTGTTGCAATATTTGACGAAAGTATCGAAAGAGCTACCGTGTTAGAAGTCTATACGCCTAGGATGAACAACATAGATATCCTTAAAGATTACTTTGACTATCTAAAGAAATAATATCAGTCAGATTGATTCTTAGTCATATCTTTTACGTTAGAATTATGCAAATGACATTACTTTTGATTCATAACTAATAATCATGATAATAGGTGTACCAAAAGAAATAAAGCAAAGTGAAAATAGAGTTGGGCTTACTCCCTCAGGAGTTACATCATTGACCAAGCATGGGCACGAAGTATATGTCCAAAAGAGCGCCGGTGAAGGGACGGGATTCACTGATGAATCGTACGTCGAATCTGGTGCCAAGATATTAGACACCATCGAAGAGACCTATAGTATCGCTGAGATGATTATCAAGGTTAAAGAACCTATAGAATCCGAATACAGCCTTATCAAGAAGGATCAAGTGTTGTATACTTATTTTCATTTTGCATCGCATAAGCCACTAACCAAGGCGATGATAGATAGTGGTGCTGTATGCATCGCTTACGAAACAGTGCAGAATCCTGATGGTTCGCTTCCTTTGTTAGTGCCTATGTCAGAAGTGGCAGGAAGGATGTCTATCCAAGAAGGAGCTAAGTATCTGGAAAAACCCATGGGTGGTCGTGGCATTTTATTAGGCGGCGTGCCTGGAGTGCTACCTGCTCAAGTTGTCATACTAGGTGGAGGCATTGTCGGTACACAAGCTGCAAAGATGGCAGCAGGTCTAGGCGCAGAAGTGATCATCTTAGATATCAACCTCAGTAGATTAAGATATTTAGAAGATGTGATGCCTGCCAATGTAAGTACTATGTATAGTAACGATTACAATATCAAAAAGCTCAGTATGACGGCTGACTTGATAATCGGTGCTGTTTTGATCCCAGGTGCCAAAGCACCCAATCTTATCACTAGAGATATGTTGGTTGACATGAAGAATGGGGCAGTATTAGTTGATGTGGCAGTTGATCAAGGCGGATGTATAGAAACCTGTAAGCCGACCACTCATGATGATCCTACATTTATCATAGATGGGGTAGTTCATTATTGTGTTGCGAACATGCCTGGTGCAGTACCGTCGACTTCTACGGTTGCTTTAACGAATGCCACCCTACCTTACGCATTAATGTTGGCTG
>CAZRXJ010000328.1:0-3609 GCA_964604025.1 uncultured Saprospiraceae bacterium
AGTCATAACCAACATAAAGTGAATGAAATCATCACCATCATGGATGGTCTTGATATCACGATCTCTTCGCTTTCTGATTTGGGAATAGACGATGAAATAATCGAAAGTGGAACAACGCTCAATGATAATGCTTGGATTAAAGCAGATTATCTGCACAATATGGGGCATTCTTATGTTATCGCTGATGACACAGGATTAGAAGTTGATGTACTGGATGGTGCGCCTGGTGTATATAGTGCTCGATATGCAGGATTAGCAAAAAGCAGTGAAGCCAATATGACTAAGTTGCTTGAAGTCTTATCAGACAAAGCTAATCGCTCAGCGCAATTCAGAACTGTCCTAGCTGTTTGGATGGATGATCAGAAGTTAACGTTCGAAGGAATCGTAAGAGGGGTAATCGCTAGGACCAGATCTGGTGCCCAGGGATTTGGATATGATCCTATATTTATACCTGATGGATACGATGCATCATTTGGTGTCTTATCCAATGAAGTAAAAAATAAAATCAGTCATCGAGGTCGAGCGATCCAAGCCTTGAAAGAATATCTTCAATCCAAGTAGGAAGAAGTATTACATCTTTGTGCAACAAAAAAGGGAGACTAATTGCCTCCCTTATGTATTCTAATTTGTCAGTGGCTTATTCTGTCGTCTCATCCACTTCTTCAAATTCTACATCTGTAACATCCTCAGTTGTATCATCTTCAGTTGTAGCGCCTTCTGCTCCAGCGTCTGCGGTTGCTCCTTCAGCACCACCTGCCGCTTGTTGTGCCGCATAGATATCTTGACTGGCGGCTTGCCATGCTGTATTCAATGTCTCAGAAGCTGCGTCTATCTTAGCAATGTCTTGTGCCTTATGCGCTTCTTTTAGATCTGCAACTGCTGTCTCAATAGCTTCTTTTTTATCCGCTGGGATTTTGTCGCCATACTCTTTAAGCTGCTTCTCAGTCGAGAATACTAAAGTATCAGCAGCATTGAGTTTATCTACTTTCTCACGAGCCTCTTTATCCTGTTCTGCATTTGCTTCAGCTTCAGCCTTCATACGAGCGATCTCATCATCTGACAATCCTGTAGATGCCTCTATACGTATATTCTGCTCCTTACCAGTTCCTTTATCCTTAGCCGATACACTAAGTATACCATTAGCATCAATATCAAATGAAACCTCAACTTGTGGAACTCCTCTTGGTGCCGGAGGTATACCATCAAGTATAAATCTACCCACAGAACGGTTATCGTTGGCCATAGGTCTTTCTCCTTGTAATATGTGAATCTCAACAGATGGCTGATTATCCGCTGCTGTAGAATAAGTCTTTGACTTCTTAGTGGGAATAGTAGAATTAGCTTCGATCACTACATCATATACACCGCCCATAGTCTCAATACCAAGTGACAATGGTGTAACATCCAATAACAATACATCTTGTACATCTCCACTAAGTACTCCCCCTTGGATGGAAGCACCTACAGCAACAACTTCATCAGGGTTCACGCTTCTATTAGGCTTCTTACCAAAGAATTCTTCAACTGCTTCCTGGATCTTTGGTATACGAGTAGAACCTCCTACAAGGATGATCTCGTCTATATCATTCTTTCCTAATCCTGCATCTTTCAACGCATCTTTACATGGCTTGAGGGTTCTTGCTACGAGGCTATCAGCCAGTTGCTCGAATTTGGCTCTTGATAGTTTCAATACGAGGTGTTTAGGCACTCCGTCAACTGCCGTTACATAAGGCAGATTGATCTCTGTCTCTGTCGAAGAGGACAATTCAATCTTCGCTTTTTCAGCAGCATCCTTAAGGCGTTGAAGGGCCATTGGGTCTTTACGTAAGTCTATCGCTTCTTGTTGCTTAAATGAATCTGCAAGATGATCGATAATTACTTCATCAAAGTCATCACCACCTAATCTTGTATCTCCGTTAGTTGATTTTACTTCAAAAACACCATCTCCTAATTCGAGAATAGAAACATCAAAGGTTCCACCACCTAAATCATAAACTGCTATTGTTGAATCTTTCCCTTGTTTATCCAGTCCATATGCCAATGCAGCTGCAGTAGGTTCATTGATGATTCGCTTCACCTCAAGTCCCGCTACTTCCCCTGCTTCCTTAGTAGCTTGTCTCTGAGAATCATTAAAATATGCAGGCACAGTGATCACTGCTTCTGTAACTTCCTGGCCTAAGAAATCTTCTGCCGTCTTCTTCATCTTCTGTAGCACCATTGCACTGATCTCCTGTGGGCTATAGTTTCTATCATCAATGGCAACACGTACAGTGTCATTGTCGCCTTTGACAATCTTGTAAGCTGCTTTATCAGCGTCCTTACCTAGCTCACTAAATCTTCTACCCATATATCTCTTGATAGAAGATATTGTCTTTTGAGGATTGGTGATGGCCTGTCTTTTGGCAGGATCCCCAACTTTGCGCTCTCCATTGTCTAAGAAAGCAACAACTGATGGTGTTGTTCTTCTTCCTTCTTCATTAGGGATAACTACTGGTTCCTTACCTTCCATTACGGCAACGCAAGAGTTAGTAGTACCTAAGTCAATTCCTATTATTTTACCCATTTTATATTGATTTCTCTTATTTACTTAATTAATGAATACTCCTTATTGTAGTCAATCCATGTGCCAAGACATTTTTTGTACGTTTGGTCTGTCGTTTATTCATGATTACAATTATTAATATGACAAAAAGGCAGTCATTTTGTCAGTACACAAAAATTTAATCAATTTTGACTGTCATAAAAGCACTATAAATGTCAGCAGCAGTTAAGGAAGTTAAGCGCATGACCACACATGTGATACGCAACATGAAAGCCCAAGGAGAAAAGATATCGATGCTTACAGCATATGACTATTCCATGGCGCGGATATTGGATGAAGCAGGTATTGATATGCTCCTGGTTGGAGATAGCGCTTCTAACGTTATGGCCGGTCATGAGACGACGTTGCCGATAACATTGGACCATATGATCTATCATGCTCAATCAGTGATCAGAGCAGTCAAGCGGTCTCTTGTGGTGGTTGATCTCCCATTTGGATCTTACCAAGGGAACTCAATGAAAGCCTTAGAGTCCGCCATCAGAATCATGAAAGAAAGTGGTGCTCATTCTGTTAAGCTTGAAGGCGGTCAAGAGATAGTTGAATCCATAAAGCGCATCTTATCAGCTGGCATCCCTGTTATGGGGCATCTCGGATTGACACCACAATCGATATACAAGTTTGGCACCTATACAGTAAGAGCGAAAGAAGCTGATGAAGCTGAAAAATTGAAAGCAGATGCTAAACTCTTAGCCGAGACAGGTTGCTTTGCGATCGTACTGGAAAAGATACCAGCAGCATTGGCAAAAGAAGTCAGCGAATCAATTCATATACCTACTATCGGCATCGGTGCAGGCCCTCATACAGATGGACAAGTACTTGTCACACATGACTTGTTGGGTATAACTAAAGATTTTAAACCAAGATTTTTAAGAAGATATCTCGAGCTATATGAGACCATCAAGGGAGCAGCTCAAGCGTATAGTGATGATGTCAAAGCTGGCGACTTTCCAAATGAAAAAGAACAATATTAGCGCTCTTTTGTACATTATATTGCTACAAAATAAATA
>CAZRXJ010000329.1:0-3603 GCA_964604025.1 uncultured Saprospiraceae bacterium
CTGAAGGCTATGACTCAAGGCGATTTCAAGCTGATATAATTATAGGTGCTAACTTTTCTCAGCTGGATGGAGATGGTATAGCAGGCTTTGACAAAGCAGGACTAAAGGTGGGTCTTGATATCAGCTATCCTTTGTCTGAAACCAAAGGTTGGACGCTCGGACTATATTATGATCAACGAGGGAGTAGTACTCGCTTGATAAGAACTAATGTGTTTGATCAAGTAATATCTCTTCAATATGTATCGATGCCTATATCTGTATATTCTAAAAGCTGGTGGTATGAAGACTTTGATCGTCATAAGATCAAGGTCTATGGATCTCTAATACCCGCGCGCTTATTCTTATCATCAAGCGATAATCCAACTTTTGACAATGAAACAGAAAATTTCAAAAAATGGGATTTGAGCCTATTGGTTGGCGTCTCTTACGCCATAGGGCGTAAAGCATCGATAAGGCTTTCAGGAGAAAGATCTGTACTTAAGATCTTCAACATCCCTAATAGTGATGAATCTGGATTGCAGAGTTATCAGCTCAATGTCTCCTACGCCTATAGCTTCAATTAAATATTATGATAAGAGCTATCATCGATATTGGAACCAACACTGCTCATATCTTAATAGCAGAAGTAGCGTATGGCTCTATCATAAGAGTCATCCACAAGGAAAGGCATTATACTTTCTTAGGAGAGGGAGGACTAGACAAGATCAGTAAAGATGCCATAAAGAGATTGTCAGATGCTCTTGATTTATTCAAATTGTCAATAGAAAGTTATAGGTGTGATCATGTGCGAGTATTGGCTACTGAGGGATTGAGGTCTGCTGAGAATGGACATCAGATATATCAACGGATAGAACATACATATGGTTGGCCTATGCAGATCATATCAGGTATCAAAGAATCAGAATACATCTATCGAGGCGCCAATCAATCTTGCGAGTTGTCAGACGACGCTGCTCTAATTATGGATATAGGAGGGGGCAGTATAGAGTTCATCTACCTCATCGATGGAAAGATCCGGCTACAAAAAAGTTACCCAATTGGCATATCGAGATTATATGAAGAGTATCAGATCAGTGAACCGATTAGTCTTGCTGAAAAAAAAGATATTATAGATCATTTGAACATCACCCTGTCGGAAATGTGGGACACGATACCACTATCTCCACCTCCTGTATTAATAGGATGTGCTGGAACTTTTGAGATTTTCTTGAGTGAAGAAGAACTCAATAGAAAGTCTATCTCATCTGCATACATAGATACCAGCAAAGTAAAAGATTTACTCAGTCAAGTAGAAGCAAAAGACATGTCTCAGCGACAGTTGGTACAAGGGCTGCCAAGTGAGAGAGCCAAGTACATAGTTGTAGCACTACTGCTGATCAGTTATGTAATCGAACGGTTGGAAATTGATGCATTTATCGTCAGTAAATATGCGCTTAAGGAAGGGGCGATTATAGATGACAAATTATTTTTAGATTAATCTAAATTTTTTATTTTTACAGTCTAAATCTAATAAATAAGTGGCAGAATTGCTTTCAACCTTGACGGAAGAATGGGCGATAAGGGCGCTCATAGCATCTTCACTGGTCGGTATCATGTGTGGCGTAATCGGAAGCTTCATGGTACTCCGCAATATGTCTCTGATCGGTGATGCGTTGTCGCATGCGATACTGCCAGGTATATTTGTTGCATTTGTCATTATTGGTTATAGTAGCACGGGTTTTTTTGTCGGAACACTACTTGCCGCATTGGTATCGGCAGTTGCGATGACATGGATACAAGAGCGTATCAATACCAAGAATGATGCAGTAATAGGGATCATATTCACATTTATGTTTTCACTGGGTGTCATCGGTATCTCCTATCTCAATAATCAAGAAGGTGTACATCTTGATCTGAAGGATTTTCTATTTGGGACAGTACTTGGTGTCTCGACTGAAGACATCATAATTACTTGGATGGTCACGATATTTTGCATCACGAGTGTGATTGTATTTTATAGATACTTGTTCATCACAACATTTCAGCCTACGATTGCAGCAACCATGGGGATATCTGTCAAGACGATGCATTATTTTCTTATGTTGCTATTGTCATTTGCTATTGTTACTGCCTTGAGAACAGTAGGGATCATCCTTGTAGTAGCCATGTTAATTACACCTTCTGCCACTGCCCTATTGCTTTCTGACAAATTAAAACGAGTCATTGTTATCTCGGGGATCATAGGGCTAATATCAGCCATCATCGGATTACTTGTTGCGATACTCTTAGATACTACTCCTGGACCTGCCATGTGTGTGGTAGTAACAATATTTTATTTTACAGCCGTTTTCTTTTCTCCAAAAAATGGATTGGTATTTAAAAAAATTAGAAAGCGAAATTTGAATTTACAAATTGAAAAAGAAGACATCTTAAAGTATCTAACTAAAAACACATCTTTTGCAAACAACAAGCTATCAGAAGTGGGCAGTCGTCTAAATATATCTTCTTACAAAATGAAGAAACATCTTCGATCTCTTAAAGCAAATGGCAATGTTATATATAACAATGATATTTATCAGTTGACTGAAAATGGAAAAGAGTTAGGGTTAGATTTGGTAAGGGCACATAGATTATGGGAGACATTCTTAGTTGATAAAGTTGGACTAAAAGGAGATGAAATACATGAAGATGCTGAAAAGTATGAACACCTATTAGACTCTGATATACTCGATCAATTAGATGCTAAACTCGGATATCCCGAAATGGATCCGCACGGCTCACCTATCCCATTAAAAAGAAACCGGGCAACTCAATTGCTTATAGAGTTAAATCCAAGACAGAAAGCATCGATATCAAAAACGCAACCCAATGACAACATCGAAAGTCGGTTGTGGGAACTTGGATTAGCACCTAGCTCTATCATTCAAGTCAAGCGGTCTTTAGATGAAGAGATTGTTATAATTTTTAAAGGTCAAGAAATTGTAATCCCCTCCGAACTTGCAGGACAAATCTATGTGAACTAATATTGAATTTTTAGCATTCGATCTTTTCCTTGTAAGTCTTTTCTAAGCTCAACAGTGCGATCATCATTCCTAAATATATCTATAACTTCTGCTGCGTAGTCTTCATGAATCTCAAGGTAGACACTACCTCCAGGATTGATACAACGCTTTGCCAATTCTTCAATTCTCTTATAAAATATAAAGACATCATCACCAGCAAAAAGGGCTCTTTCAGGCTCATACAAGAGTACATTGTCAGCCATGATTTGTTTGTCTTTTTGATCTATGTATGGTGGATTAGAAACTAAAATATCAAATCTACCGAATGCATCCCACAATGTCTTATCAAGAATATCAAGATTATAAAAAGTCATTGGGACGTTCAATAATTTACTATTGATCCTTGCTACATTGAGTGTGTCAAGATTATAATCTACGCCAAACAATCTAGCGAACTTGGATTTTTTTCCAATCGCAAGCGATATACATCCAGAGCCAATTCCGATATCTAATATATCAACTTGTTTCCTTTTATTAGCTAAGTCTTGTAGGATCCAATGTACTAATTCTTCCGTTTCGGATCTTGGAATCAAAACATGTCGATTGACCTTGAATTTTAAAC
>CAZRXJ010000330.1:0-3602 GCA_964604025.1 uncultured Saprospiraceae bacterium
CCCTGATAATGAAACATTTAAGATCTTGTCTGAGACCAACCTATTACCGCATCAATTCGTTCAATATGAAGATCCACGAACCCTTATAGCGTGCATATGTATGATTGCAGGCATCTTAATCGTATTTTTTCTATCTAAGGCCGCTAAGAAGGGCTAACAATATTATCATCAACGAGATACGTATTGTAATTTTATTTAATATATTTGCGTTATAGGATGAATAACCATGTCCTGTACTAAGATTAATAACAATAACCTCGTTATGAGACCAAGACTAATTTTTACCACCGCACTCTGTATCACCATGTTATTTCAGAGTTTCGGACAAAGTGAATTCAACAAAGCTGAAAAGCTGCTGAATCTTAAAGCTTTTGATCTTGCTATCAAGAATTATGAGTCTGCACTCGTTAAGTATCCTGACAATGCTGTAGGATATGCCCAATTAGGTGAAGCGTTTCTTATGACTAATCAGCTATTAGAAGCTTTAAAGTCATATGAACGTGCATTTGCTTTGGAAGGAACGATTGATTCTAAGTATAAACTGCAATATGCGACAGCACTCAAGAAAGTTGGTCTTTATGATCTGGCTGAGTCAGTCTTCTTCGAATACGCATCTGTAGATTCTGATGTAGCCAACCACATGTTGGCCAGCACGGAGTATGCTAAGTCATTGCTTCAAGCACCTGACCAATACGATATCATCAGCTTTGGATCTAACTCTCGCCGTTCTGACTTTGGTGTATCTTTTTACAAAGATGAAGTTGTCTTTTGTTCGTTCAGAGATGATATGAGAAGAGAGCAAGACAAGAAAAATAACAGCTATATCAATAAGAAAGGTAATCAACTATTCAAAGTGGCTAAGTATGGTGCAGATAAAACAGTTTCATTCTTAAGACCCGATTATAAAGAGATATACAACATTGGTCCTTTGAGTTATTCGAAGGACGGTAGGATGCTCGCATTCATGCGCAATACTTTTACAACTGGTTCTAATCAGATTTTTTCAAGTGAGAGTAACATGAGTATATATGTAGCTTTGACTAATGAAGATGGAGATTTCACAGATGAAAAGCCTTTTCCTTATAATCAGATAGAGTATAGCTATGCATTTCCTAATCTTGGATTCAATGGTAACGCGCTATACTTTGCGTCTAACAGGCCAGGTGGATTTGGTGGGTTTGATTTATATGTAAGTTACTTTAAAGATGGTAAGTGGTCTCAACCTGAAAACTTGGGATCTGAGATCAATACGTCAGGTAATGAGATAACTCCATTCTTCGATGGTGAGACTTTGTATTTCGCATCTGATTTTCATTTTGGATTAGGTGGCTATGATAATTTTTCATCGACAGTTCAAGGAGGTCAATGGACACCTGCACTCAATATGGGCAAGGGGATAAACTCTCCATCGGACGACTACTATTTGACGCCTGATCTTACTGATGGGACTATGTACTTTTCTTCTAACAGACTTGGAGGAAGAGGCAAGGATGATATATATATCGCTCATGAATTGCTAAAGCAACAACCTGCTTTAGCATATGCTGAGATCAATGTTCCTCCAGCAGTAAATCTTGAAGACCTAGCAAAAGAGAATAGATCAGACATAAATGATCCCATCACTATTGTAAATAATACTTCTACAGATACACCTAAGATGGTTGCAGTTAGTTCTGCCGAATCAGTGGCGGTAGTAAGTGAGGCGAGTACATTGATGGATTTTTCTGATGCTAAGTTGATATCTATAACGTCTCCTTCAGCACCTGTAGATGAGTATGCAGAGGTTTATTTTATCCAATTGGCTTCTTTGAGAAAATCAGAAGGGCTAATGAGTAATTATAATTCACTTTCATCTTTTGGACAGTTGTATAGATTCTTTAAATCTTCTTCTGTTAAGATAAGACTTGGATACTATGGTACGAGAAGTGAAGCACAGCGAGTGCTCAATGATGTACAAGGAAGTGGCTTTAGAGATGCTTTCATAACAAGAGATGTACTTGCAACTTCAAGCTATGAGATCTTAGATGCTTCTAACTCATCGTTTACACCAGATGACAATGGTTGGGTGAATGATTATAATCTTGAATCTTCTTATAAAGTCAAATTAGCGAGTTATATGGATCCTTTGAAATTTCAAGTTGACAATGTATTAGATCTTGGAAGATTAGAACAATGGACTAAAGGCAAATGGACGATTTTTATATTAGGTGGATTTGAATCTATAGATGCTGCAAAGCAAGCAAAGATTAGTGCCATCAACAGAGGCTTTACAGATGCTGAACTAGTAGAAGATAATAAAGGGATACTCTCAAGAGTATCTGAACAATAAGACTAACGACCCTGAACATTTAAGCCCGTTACAAAGAAATTTGTAATGGGCTTTTTATTTTACAATTATAAATGTGGTTTTCCATTTAGTCCATTCATTGTTCCACCACCATATCCAAATCCATGATCACTCTTCATTCTTTGGACATGCAAAGGATGAAGTGTCTCACCACTATGCATTAATTTAGAAAGTATTGCTCCTGGCCTGAGATGCCAACTCGCCCACCCAAGTGGAGTATCACCACCGTGGTCAGTTGCCAGTACATCAGCGCCATGAGATAAAAGAAGATCTATAAGTTCAACACTTCCAAATGCTGCTGCTCGATGTAACGGAGTCTCGCCTTGCGTCTTAGCATCTCTCATAAAAGCACCCGTTTCTTTATATGCAATTGTTTTGGCATTCGGATTTGCACCATGAGACAGCAAGACTTCAGCTACTATCACTGTTGATAAATTATTGGATTTGCTAATGGCGCTATGCAAGGGAGTCTCACCATTGTTGGGATTGGACATAGACGCATTAGCTCCATGTTCTAAAAGATACTGACAGAGCTGCCAATGATTGTGAAAAGCGGCACTATTGAGATCAAAGTTGGACCCCAATTCGGATAGAACAGCCCCTTGAGTCACGAGATATTTAATAGCGGACACATCACCATAATATGCCGCATGTCTCATTAGCGTTTTATAATCTATAGGTGGTGATTGAAGATCAACAAGATCGAAAATTAGATCTGTTCGACCATCTGATATCTTTTGCAATAATGAACTTTGCATGAATGGTGCTAAGTGATCAAATTTCCCTGATCATCCCATTCTGCTATAGTCTCTCGTGTACTTTGGTCCACACACTTTGCTAACCATTCTTCATCGTAATCAACATCATGATCTTTTAATACTTCTTCAGGTACGCCATCCCAGATGTTGGGTATATTACCCTTGTAACCAAGATCGTCTATACCCATCTTGGTGGTATAATATCCAGTCAGTGTTAGATTACGCATGCGATCAAAAAACTTTATCCCTGGCGCCATATCTGGTTTTTTGTTATCCGGATCAGGAAAAGCTATGTCATCGACAATTCCAATTTGTTGTTGATTAGAACATTTGACGAAAGTGTTATTATGACGATTATTACTTATGCCATCAAGCCACATCAAACCACCTCTTAAGGGAAGTTGGTGGTCAGGGAGATCCTTGACAATGAATTCTACGAATGCTGGAACTTTAGCTTCATTAGCAGAACCTGCAGTGTCAGTTGCTGGTAATATGAT
>CAZRXJ010000331.1:0-3596 GCA_964604025.1 uncultured Saprospiraceae bacterium
ACATCACAATCACTACCAAAAGCCATTACATCTTCATAATTTGAGATATTACCTAACGTATAATGTCGAGTGATCTTGGATACTGGACCTTTTGTCATGTTGTCCATATATCGGATATCAATGTCTAACTTATTAGCTGGTGCATGAAGCATCTTTCCCAACTGTCCACCACCTAAAATGCCTATCTTCATTTTTTGAATCAAGTATGAGATGGCGAAAATATTAATAAAGAATGGTTTAGTGATCAATCGAGGTGCATCGAGTCACCAAGATGTGCTAATAGTAGATGATAGAATAGAAAAAATAGCTCCTGAGATCGATGTTCATGCAGACCAAGAGATAGACGCAAGCGGTCACTGGGTGATGCCAGGTATCATCGATGATCAGGTACATTTTAGAGAGCCAGGACTCACCTATAAGGCGGATATCGCATCAGAATCAAGGGCTGCGCTAGCCGGAGGTGTTACAGCATTTATGGAAATGCCCAACACGAAACCATCTGCATTGACCCAAGAACTCTTAGAAGATAAATATGTAACGGCCAGTAAGAGTGCGATCACAAACTATTCATTCTTCATGGGGGCCTCTAATGAAAACATCGAAGAGGTGCTCAAGACCAATCATAAGAATGTCTGCGGTGTTAAAGTCTTTATGGGGTCAAGTACTGGCAATATGTTGGTCGATGACGAGCAAGTACTCAATAGTATCTTCTCTAAGGTAGATATGCTCATCGCTACTCATTGTGAAGACGAACAAACGATCAGAGACAATATGTCTCTCTATGCAAAGCTGCCAAAGCTTCATGCAGGATACCATCCTATCATCAGGAGCAGAGAAGGCTGTCTTCGCTCTAGTGGCCTGGCAGTGTCATTGGCCAAAGAGCATGGTACAAGATTGCACGTACTTCATATTAGTACACAAGATGAACTTTTCTTGTTTGAGCCTGGTCCTGTTAAAGAAAAGAAGATAACTGCCGAAGCTTGTGTACATCACCTCTTCTTCAATGATACATATTATGAAGCGCTCGGTAACAAAATCAAATGTAATCCGGCAATCAAGTCAGAAGCAGATAGAGCAGCAATCTTTCAAGCTGTACTTGATGACCGCATCGATGTGATCGCTACCGACCATGCACCGCATACCATGGAGGAGAAAGAGCAACCCTACTTGAAGGCGCCCAGTGGCTTGCCGCTGGTACAACATAGCCTGCTCATCATGCTGGACTTCTATCACAAAGGTCAGATAGTCAAAGAGCGTATCGTTGACAAGATGTGTCATGCTGTAGCAGATCTATTTGCGATAGAAGATCGTGGATATCTAGATGAAGGGAAGAAAGCAGATATCTTAATCTGTGATCCTGAAAAGACGCATATCATACATAGAGACGATGTAAGATTTAAGTGTGGCTGGTCACCACTCGAAGGGATGACTTTTAAAGGAGAAGTCACACACACTTTCGTTAATGGAATCTTGAAGTATCGACATAGACAGATCATAGATGAACGTCCAGGTGAAAGAATGACCTTTTCTAGATCTTGAGATGCAGCCAAAACACACGATTCTTTACCATTTTGGCTGCATTTCAGTCACGAGGATATCACTTTAGGTGCAGCCAAAACAGTTCAATATTCGATATTTTGGCTGCACTTCAGTTTTAAATATAATATCTGAGATGCAGCCAAAATAGGGTGAATATCATATATTTGGCTGCACTTCAATATTCGTTGTATGTCAAGAGGGGTAGTCGGAAGACACATAGAAAAAGGGAAACTTAAAGAAGCATTAGAGAGTCACAGGTCAGAATTAATCGCTATATATGGGCGTAGAAGGATAGGAAAGACACATCTTATTAGAGAATTTTATTCGAAGAATTTCACATTCAGTTTTACTGGCCTAAGCGATGGTACTCGTACAGATCAGATTGAAAACTTCATGATCGAGTTAAGAGAAGTATCCGGTAAGTTTCATGAAGAAAAACCAGAAAATTGGTTGCAAGCATTCAGTATACTGAAGCAATACCTTAAAGGGATTAGAAAGACCAAAAAGAAGAAGGTAATCTTCATCGATGAGTTTCCGTGGGTGGATACAATGAGATCAGGATTCCTGCCAGCATTTGAGAATTTTTGGAATACCTACTGTACAACCCGGAGTGATCTCATAGTGGTCGTATGCGGATCAGCCGCCTCTTACATGATCAAGAAGATCATGCGAAATAAGAAAGGACTTCATAAGAGGATCACAAGAAAGATCAAATTAGAACCATTTACCTTAGAAGAGGTAAAGGAATTCTTCTCTTACAAGAAAATTGATCTTCCCAAGATTGAAATTCTAAAGATATTCATGGCGCTTGGTGGAGTTGCAGAATATCTAGAACATGTAGAGCCAGGAGATTCATCCGTTACAGCAATTGATCGTATATGTTTTCAAAAAGGAGCGCAATTAGAGTATGAATTCGATGAGGTATTCAAATCACTTTTTGAAGAAGGATCATATCATGAACAGATCATCAATGCCTTATCTAACGGCCCTAAGAGGGGGATGACAAGAGATGAGATATTGAAAGTTCAGGGATTATCAACAGGTGGTCAATTTTCAAAATCATTGATGGAATTAATCGAGTCTGGGTTTGTAGAAAAGTATCCATCTTTTCGATCCAAAAGGAAGACAACCCTATTTAGAATATTTGATGAGTTCTGTCTATTCCACTTTCAGTTTATGGCTCCATATAAGGGAAGTCGGTGGACACAACTGTATAAGAAGAATCAATATACCTCGTGGAGTGGATATGCTTTTGAGATGATTTGCTTCAAGCACCTTGAGTATATAAAAAGAGAGCTGAAAATTGATCAAATTGACTCAAAGAACTATAGTTGGAGTAATAAAAATGCTCAGATCGATCTTGTTATTGACAGGGATGACAATGTGGTGAATCTGTGTGAGATCAAGTTTTACAATGATGAGTTCACCGTTGATTCAGATTACGCAAGCAAACTCAGAAATAAGGAGACACAGTTTAAGACAGATACAAAATCTAGAAAAGGTATTAACACCATCATGATGACCACTTGGGGGACGAAAGGAAAGCACGGTGTGGGCTTGGTCACGAACAGTATCACCATGGATTGTTTATTCAGATAATCTCCGCTTGTAACTGAATGTACCCATAGAGTGTAAAGCCATAATCCTTCTATAATAATGGTCCACCAGCGTCCAAAGGTCAGAATAAAGTCGATTTATCCCAAAGTGTCCCCATTCTGTCCACCCCATAATTTAGGGTTCAAGCCTTAGCAGATCTACATTTGCATAAGCAAAACAGGAATTCATTATCTTACCCGTAACTGCACCACTTATGAAGTATAACTTCCTATCGATCCTTAGCATACTCGCATTAATCGTCTTAACGACCAACTCATCATTTGCCACCAGCACCACTGTTACCTCTTCACTTGATAGTGGCGCTGGATCACTCAGAGCTGCCTTAATCGACTCAACAACTGCCGACACAGTTTTTTTTGATCCGGAAGTCCGCGCGATCCTCTTGACTGGTCAAATTACAATTATCCGCGATGTGGTGATTATAGGTAATGGAATCAATG
>CAZRXJ010000332.1:0-3593 GCA_964604025.1 uncultured Saprospiraceae bacterium
AGAACACACTGAGTGGTGAGCTATATATTATCTTTTCGTCACTCTGGGTAACCGAAGTTCCTTGCTGATAGGGAAGAAAGTCACGCCATTGTCTGATACCAAGATCGCTTTGCCCTTGGACAGTTGAAGCTATAATCAGTACGATATATATTAATGTGTATCGAGACATTATTATTTGTACAAGTGACTGGTATGTAGGTATTGGTAAACTTCTTCAGGGACCAGATATTGTACAGACTTACCTTCTTTGATGGCTTTTCTTATAAAAGTAGCGGAGATATTGAGTAATGGGGCGTCTAATATTTTAACACTTGGATGATCTTTGAATTGATGTTCTTCACTGCCAGCTCTCTTATAGACATATATATCATGGTTATCTATAATTTGCTCATAGTTTTTCCATTTGTGAAATGACTTTAAGTTATCACCGCCCATGATCAGGGCATATTCTTGATCTTCATATTTTTCCTTGAGATAGGTCAGGGTATCTATGGTATAGGAAGGAGTAGGCAGATCAAATTCTATTTTGCTCGGTCTTATATGTTTATTATCGCCAGCTGCAAGATTAAGTAAGTGAAAGCGATCATAATTAGAAGCCAGAGATTTTTTTTGTTTGAATGGACTCTGAGGAGATACAACCATCCAGATCTTTTCAATCTCAGTATACTGTACTATATGATTAGCTATAATCATATGCCCTATATGGACTGGATTAAAAGACCCAAAGAATAACCCTGTTTTCATATGTAGAGATTAGAAGATTACATCTTCAAGTTGCTTAGCTCCCCATCATAACGGGCATGACAAGCATAATTAACTCTTCTTCTTCCGGTTGTTCTGATGGGATCAATATACCTGCACGGTTAGGTGTGGATAGCTTTATATTGATTTGATCAGTTGTCAGTACACCAAGCATCTCGATTAGAAATTTGGCATTGAATCCAATGTTCATCGGGTCGCCTGTATACTCACATGATAGTTGCTCAGTTGCTTCATTGCTAAAGTCAAGATCTTGAGCTGATATAGTCAAACTTGCATCTGTTATGTTGAGTACAACTTGATTGGTTGATTTGTTAGCATATATCGCTATGCGTCTAAGAGAATTTAGAAAATCAACTCTATCTAGTGTAAGTTTATTTGCGTTGTCATAAGGGATGACGGCGTTATAATCGGGATACTTAGCATCGATTAATCTTATGATCACCTGAGTATCACCAAGGATAAAAAAGCAATTGTTTTTGTTATAGGAGATCTCAATTGAGTCATCGGACTTCAAGGCATTTTTCAAAAGTACAAGCCCCTTCTTAGGGATAATAAATGTTGTTGTCGACGGATGATCGTCCGTCTTAAATGTATACTTCACCAACTTATGCGCATCAGTGGCAACAAAGATGATACTTGATTCTTCTATCTGAACATATACGCCCTGCATGGCCATCCTTAACTCATCATTGCTTGTCGCAAATAAGGTCTTATCCAAAGCACTTCTTATAAGGTCCCCACCCAGGTGAATCGTCTGAGCATCTTCTTGAGCCGGTAGATCAGGAAAGTCTTCAGGACTGTCACCTGCTAACTTGTACTTACCATATGCTGATGTAATGGTAACTGACTTAACGTTGTCATCTACATGAAAGGTGACGGGTTGTTCTGGTAACGCTTTGAGCGTATCAAGCAGTATTTTAGCTGTTATAGCAATCTGTCCATCTTCTTCTCCGCTGACTTCCACTGACGTGATGATAGTCGTCTCTAGATTAGAAGCTGTTATGGTTAACATATTTCCCTTGAGGTCAAATAAGTAGTCCTCGAGAATAGGCAAAACAGTGTTGGCGCCAACTACGCCGTTGGCAAGAGATAGCTTTTTCTGCAATTCAGAAGAAGAGACGCTAAATTTCATTGGTTATGTTTTCGATAGTTGTCATTAGTCAAGATAGCAATATGCTACTAACCCACAGCCCGCAAAAATAGAAGATTGTAAGGACATGGTTATCTCGATCATAAATATACTTTTACATCCGTTATTATCGACCCTATGAATCGACTAGATTATTTATCTAATGCTCCAGAGATATTTCCGATCAGGAATATCATCACACCGAACGTCATCACATATCGTTCAGACCAAGATATACCTGTGTATGAGATAAGAAAAGCAGGATGCGGTATAGTCACTATTGAGTTGGTATATAAGGCAGGGAGACCTTATGAAGAAGCAAAGCTCGTCTCAGGTGCTTGCGCTGCTCTACTCAGAGAAGGTGCTGGTGATTACTCCAGTGAGGTGATATCAGAAGAGATTGACTTCATGGGAGCTACCTTAACAACAAGCTCAAGTATGGACTTTATCACCATTAAAGGTGTATGTCTCAGAAAGCATCTACCACATTTACTGGAGCTAATGGGTGTGGTGATCAGTAAGCCCCACTTCAATAATGATGAATGGATACTCTATAAAAAGAAAAGTATAGAACGATTAAAAGTCCAGTTGGCTAAGACGGATATCCTATCGTATAGGACGATTACTGAAGCGATGTTTGGATCCGATCATCCATATGGCTACAATAGTGCTCCTGAACAATATGAGGCCATCAATGTCGACCACTTGAAGACTCATCATCAAAGTCATATGGTCTCTGACAATTGTCAAATATTTGTAGCTGGAGATTTTGTCGATAATGATAGAAAAATCATAGATAGACTCTGCAAAAAGGTACTTGCTGGTGATAAAAGAGATCCCATTTTTCAGGAAAATATACCTGAACGTCAACCAAAAAAGATATTGGTATCTGGCGGCATCCATCAGTCATCCATCAGGATCGCACGAAAAACATTTAACAGGTTGCACGAAGATTTTAATGGACTCAATTATTTGTGTAATCTTTTAGGAGGATATTTTGGGTCTCGACTGGTATCAGAATTAAGAGAGAAGAAAGGATTGACATATGGCATCTATAGTACCATGGAAAGTCATCTACATGACGGAGATTTTATGATATCCACAGAAGTAGCTAATGAAAACATCAAACAAACTTTAGAAGGTATATACCATGAGATGGATAACCTTAGATCAAATCTTGTTTCTGACCAAGAACTTGAATTAGTTCATAACTATATGATGGGCAATTACTTAAACTTATTTGATGGTCCTTTCAATAGTATACGGGCGATAAAATCATTAGCTTTGTTGCGCATTCCCTTGGACGAATTAGACACCCTTATTAAATCTTCGCTATCTTTTGATGCTTATCAGATTCGTGATATGGCAAAGAAGTATTTAGATAGGAATGATTTTTGGGAAGTAATTGTAGGCACACCACAAGAGTGACGTAAAATAAATGGGTCTATTTAGTTTTTTTAAACAGGAGTTGGCGATTGACTTAGGTACGGCCAATACACTGATTGTATATGAAGATAAGGTTGTTGTAGACGAACCGTCTATCGTTGCTATGGATCGTAATACAAGAGAATTACTTGCCGTAGGCATCAAGGCAATGCATATGCATGAGAAAACTCATGCCAACATAATGACAGTAAGACCGCTGAAAGACGGTGTGATAGCAGATTTTCAGGCTGCTGAGAATATGATCCAAGGGATGATC
>CAZRXJ010000333.1:0-3588 GCA_964604025.1 uncultured Saprospiraceae bacterium
AATCAATTGAAAAAGCTTACAATCTTTATAAAAGTAAAGATTGACATATTGACTTTAGTATTGTATTACTTAGCTCTTGTACCTTTAAGCGGGAGAGACATGCCTTCTACAGACACGGTTCCAGATAAGCTATCTCCTTCAAACTCCATAGTAACATTACAATTGAATCCTTGTACATTCATTTTGCAAGTTAATTCATCTCCATCTAATTCGACATCTGTCATCGGTATTGTAACACCTAAAGAAGTAAGACTTCCAGAGTATTCTCCATCTTCTTCCTTCAACTCCATAACGCCTTTGTAAGTCATATCAGGAGCAACGACTTCATAATCCCATGTGCCAACATGATCACTAATTATAGAATTAGATTCAACATTCATTGGAAAGAAAAACAGGCCGAGTATTGCTATTAGTGTTGTCATACGTATTGTTGTTCTAAGTTATATAGTGAATGTAGATATATTTTTTGGTTTTATCAATCGGTATAATAGGCACCAAACAATATCATCATCTCATCTTGACTCAATAAGCCAAATCTTAATGTCTTGTCTGTATCGTTATCATAGGTCGCTCTTGACCTCAAGCCTTGACCAGGTTCAAGTGTAATCGGTGGATCAAAAGTTACCAACGGAGGATGCTCCCAGTCATTAGTAAAGTATACTAACTCGCCATCGCGATCACCACCTTCAATGAAGATCTCATAAGTCATCATATGCTCGTGCGCATGCGAAGTCAATTGAAACACATGTATACGCTCTTCAAATGTACTGACCCGTTCTTCTGTTGTGACCTGTTGAGCAGGTAAAAAGATATCTTGATAGCTTTCAAAGAGATTCTGTGCTACTTTATTGACTTGACTTTTCGGAATCGTATGTAGATTAATTGACACTTCTCCTATATGAGTTTCATCTGTCCTATTGACATAGTGAGAGTTTAGATCAAAACCCGCATTAGCTGGAATCCTAAGTGCCACCCCTTCTGGAAATTGATAATCACTATCTCTAAGTTGTGTGCCAAAGACAAATCTCTGATTGAATATAGAAAGAATGGTCAAGAGATTAGGTGAACCGTCTTTGTTGTAATAATCTCTATAACTTCCTTCATTAGGTCTATCACCTTGTGGGTAATCATATAGTATCATATGATGACTACCTTCTCTCATACCGATCTGAACCCTGTTGACATATATGTCTTCTTCATTATCAATCGTCGTGAAGTACAAAAACTCTCGTTCACTCTGTGGATCTACATCAAATGGTCCAAGGTTCAGCTGATGACCTGATGATGGAGGATCTAATCGCTCAAAGTCACCTGTAGGTATTTCAAATCTCTCAGTATCTTCTAAAAGTATCGGGTCCACCACTTGTCCAGTCTCCGGTGCACCTCCTATGATCCACTGACTGATAAATCTAAGTTCGCCATTAGTGAGTGATCTCCCGCCCTGAGGCATCAATGCTCCGTAACCGGGATGATCATCATAATAATGGGCATAGTCAGGGTAATTGATTTTTTCCCATAAGAAACTCGTATAAAGCGATTGTAATCCTTTCGTTCCTACGCGTTGGAGTTCATCAGATCTGGCGGCAGCATTGAATGGATCTTTAGTTGTAAGCTCAGCATAAGACACGTCGGCAGTAAGGATTAGATCAGACTGCTTAGCTTGGCTTGTACCTGCTTGATGACAAGACGTACAGTTCTTGTCCCATATCTCTGTCTGTATGATCTCATATGTGCTTAACCCATCTAACAGCACTTCAGGTGTGGTATCTGGGTCGTCCGTACACGAGTAAGCTAATGTCAGAATGAATGCTAAGTATATCGCAGCGACATAATTTGAGCTTTTCATAGTACTAAAGTTAGTACAATATCGAGTAAAATGTCCGCTTTATACATATTATAATAATATGCAATATGAATTGTTGGTAATGAAACATATTAGACATTTTGTTATCATCACTTTTACCTCTTTCTTTGCAGCACTAAACCATGACCTCAAAAAGGGAAAACTATAACGCCTTTTTTAAACATTTTAGATATCAAAACATTACATACCCATAACAAATATTTGCCATGAGCGAGATTAAGAATTGTGTCATCATAGGAAGTGGTCCTGCTGGATATACAGCAGCGATTTATGCAGCGAGAGCGGGGATGACACCTATACTATATACAGGCCCTGAACCAGGCGGTCAATTGATGATCACAACTGATGTTGAGAATTATCCAGGATATCCTGATGGTGTCATGGGCCCAGCAATGATGGATGAATTCAAAAAGCAAGCTGAGAGATTTGGCACTGTCGTAAATTATGAAATGATTACAAAGGTTGACTTTACTGGACCGATCCATAAGATATGGACAGAAGGTGGAGAAGAGGTGCAAGCACATACCATTATTATATCTACCGGTGCAAGTGCCAAGTGGTTAGGCCTTGAGTCAGAAGAAAAATTGATGAACAAAGGTGTATCTGCATGTGCAGTGTGTGATGGCTTCTTCTTTAAGGGACTTGACGTTATTCTGGTAGGCGGTGGAGATACTGCAGCCGAGGAAGCTACTTACTTGGCAAAGTTGAGTCCTAAGGTGCATATGTTAGTAAGACGTGATGAGATGCGGGCTTCTAAGATCATGGCACAAAGAGTATTGGATGCGCCTAATATCGAAGTGCACTGGAATACTGAGACAGTAGAAATCCTTGGAGAAGAAGAAGTAACAGGTGCGAAGGTCATAAATCGAGTGACAGGTAAAGAATCAGAAATAAAGGCCAGCGGGTTCTTTGTTGCTATCGGTCACAAACCCAACACCACTATATTCAAAGATTGGTTAGATATGGATGAGACGGGGTATCTGAAAGTAGATCCAGGCACAGCAAAGACTAAGGTTGATGGCGTATTCGCTTCTGGAGATGCAGCAGATAAAGTCTATCGTCAGGCCGTCACTGCCGCAGGTACAGGATGTATGGCCGCTTTGGATGCGGAACGATATCTTGTAGAAAAAGGGGTTATATGAAATATCTAGCTTAGTCTAATTTTTTGGATTTCTCGAGCTGGATATAATTTTTTGAAGACTATACCCAGGTATAACTTCAAGACTAATTCTTGCACATACTTTTGGCTATCAATCAAAAAGAATATGCATCACCTGATTTTTATAATTTTTGTAGGCCTTTCCTCATTATCGATTCTTAATGCGACAACCATCACTTGGGATGGAGGTACGGATGATGACTGGGGTAAGGCCGCTAACTGGCAAGAGAATAGACTTCCTATGATGGAAGATACCGTGATCATCTCTGGTAGCTTAAGTGGGCAATCTCAACCAGTTGTCAATTTTGATAGTTCTCCAGGAAGTAATATATACGCTTTACGTCTCTTAGATGGAGCAACGCTTAATGTCAAGTCAGGAACGCTGTCTTTAGTACCTGGAGCAAGTCAAGATGAAGTAAGAATAATAATAGAGAACAGCATCCTTGCCAATGCGGGAATTATCAATATTGATTCTGGCAATAGTGGAATGCATGTAGACTTTCCGTCGGGAGGTTTTAGTCGAATTGAAAATACTGGTACCATATCATTTTCTAATTTGCCCAAT
>CAZRXJ010000334.1:0-1189 GCA_964604025.1 uncultured Saprospiraceae bacterium
CTGGTGCAGGATATAAAGATGGATTCTCAGTATATAGTTATGAGTGGATGGCTGTGGTCATATTGATAATCTTTGCAGTATTCTTTCTTCCCTTCTATTTAAAAAATAAAATATTCACTATTCCTGAATATTTGGAAAAAAGATTTAGTTATCCAGTAAGAGCTTATGCATCTGCCATAGCCATTATCCTCAATATTCTCGTTGACATTGCTGCAACTTTATATGCAGGAGGGTTGGTCATCAATCTTATTTTCCCTGGTCTTGATCTATCTATTATCATTTTTGGGCTGGCCATCATAGCAGGCATATATACTATAGCTGGTGGCTTGTCATCTGTTATGTATACTGATGCTATCCAGGCTGTCATTTTAATTATAGGATCGACCATGATCACTTGGTATGCATATCAAGCCGTTGGAGGATGGGACTCAGTCTATGCCATCACAGACTCCTCACACTTCAAAGTTATAAAGTCAGTCGATGACGAAGCACTGCCATGGCCTGGACTATTTACTGGTGTCTTTCTAATTGGATTTTATTTTTGGGGTACCAATCAATATATCACCCAAAGGACACTGGCAGCGAGAAATGTCCGACAAGGACAATGGGGTGCCATGTTTGCAGGCTTTCTAAAATTATCGATTCTATTTATCATGATTTTTCCAGGAGCTTTTGCCAGAGTACTATATCCTAATATGGAGAAGATGGACATGATCTATCCTACTATGCTTTTTGATTTACTTCCGACAGGGCTCTTAGGCATTGTATTGGCAGGTCTGATAGCAGCTATGATGTCATCACTGGACTCTGGTCTCAATTCTGTTTCTACTTTGATAACTATGGACTTTTATCAAAAATTAAAACCCAATGTTAGTTCTCAGAAATTGATGTCTGTCGGCAGATGGATCACTGCTGTCGTTATGATACTTGCAGTTCTCTGGGCCCCACAGATTGGAACCTTTGAAAAACTCTGGGACTATCTTCAAAATACACTTGCCTGGTTTTGTCCACCTGTTGTTGCTCTTTTTGTGATGGGGTTATTCAGTAAAAGTATCAACAACATGGGTGCCATATGGTCTATCGTCGTTGGTCTCATGATTACAATAGTTCTGATATTATCGACTGTCCTTGATTATACTTCTTGGCAACCTCATTTTCTATATACTGCAGGCATTCATTTTGCAATTTG
>CAZRXJ010000334.1:1289-3573 GCA_964604025.1 uncultured Saprospiraceae bacterium
TTTGGCTAGGATCAAAATTTGGAACATCTAAGGATGATGCTCAACTTGCAAAACTTGTTTGGACAAACAATAGTTTTAAGCAAGAGACTATAGAATTATCCGACTTGCCATGGTATAAAAATTATAGATACCAAGGGTTGTCGCTCATTATCATGGTTATAATCATCTTATTAGCTTATTGATCCGACATGCTGATAGTCTACAATTGTGCTATCAATAGTTGTTGAGATCTAAGCCTAATTGCTTTTTTAGATCAGCATCGCTATTATCGTGTTGACCCCAATACGCACTGTTTAATGTATGCGTACGAATTGCCTTAGTAGTCAATGGTTTTGCATTAGCACCAAAACCACTGAGACCACTTTCTTCCCAAGCTACGATGTTATATGGAAAGTCAGTCTCATAAGTAATCGCAAGGGTTCTTTGCAGGTTTTTATATTCTAATTTATATGTCTTCAAGGATTTATCAGAAAGCTTGTCATCATCAGACGAAACAAGAGATGCTTGGGCATCTTCAATCTTATAATCTTTATGACTTAATCTTAAATACATAGCTCCAGGTATCAATCTTATATCGCCAGTTGGCAACAGCGATGGATCTAATCTGATTTTGGTCCATATCTCATCTTCTAACATAGCTGCATCCAATGCAAATTCTTGATCACCTTCATCTTGAAAATATGAATGTAGTCTTCCTTTGTATTGCTTATTCTTTAGGTTTATCTGAGAGTATGTATGTCCACACCACTCTTGAGAAGTTGTAGTTACCTTCAGTGTTGCATCTCTATAGTCGATGGGTGTAAAGATGGAAGACATCATCGAGTATGGATATATCCCAGTGAAAAATTTCTTAGTCAGGTTGAGTTTCAATATTGGCTTAACATCTGTCTTATTACCATACTCATATTTTACCTGACTTTTTGTATTAATATCTTCGGTAACAAAGATGAGTACGGCATCACCTTTGTGTATCTCACCATAACGAGCTTGTTGTAACTCATATCTTGTCAATTCAGCTTCACCCGCATACCAATAAGCTTTGAATTCCTTAGAACTTGGACTTACTGATACAGTCTCATTACTCTGACTATTAATCGGTGTACATGAGAAAATTGATAATAAAAATCCTATGGAAGTAATTATTCTAATCGCTGTTAAGTATGGCATATTAATAGTTATAATTCATCTTAATTAAAAATCCTCAATCTTAATTTTTCTTACTGCTATAAACATTTACAAACAGCTAACTTTCAGATAATAACTCAAACGGTTAAAGCAGACAACATGTTCACCAAAAACAAAAAAGCCCACTCACTATGACAGTGCGTGGGCTATAAATCTATATAGAATGTTCTATGATTTGTTCTGAGGCCTTAAGCTTCTAACCGTTCTTCCTGCTCTCCACATCTCTGACTCCCTCAGCTCTGCCAGTTCAGCTTCTAACTTCACTCTGTAGTCTTCTTTACTATTGCTGTCTATTGATAGTTGTGCTTCATTACCAGTTGCTACACTGTCGTAAAGTTCTTCAAACACTGGCCTTGTTGCATCTCTAAACTTCTTCCACCAATCAAGTGCTCCTCTTTGAGCAGTAGTAGAACAGTTAGCGTACATCCAGTCCATTCCATTTTCAGCAATAAGAGGATATAATGACTCTGTTGCTTCTTCTACAGTCTCATTAAATGCTTCAGACGGGCTATGGCCTCTACTTCTAAGTAAGTCATACTGCGCGGCGAATAATCCTTGAATAGCACCCATCAAAGTACCTCTCTCTCCTGTCAAGTCACTATATACTTCTTTCTTAAAATTAGTCTCAAATAAATATCCCGAACCAATACCGATACCCAATGCGATGACTCTATCATAAGCCTTGCCTGTAGCATCTTGAAAAATAGCATAACTTGAATTCAAGCCTTTTCCTGCCAAGAACAATCTTCTAAGACTTGTACCACTTCCTTTAGGCGCAGCTAAGATCACGTCTATATCTGCTGGCGGTATAATACCCGTACGCTCTTTAAATGTGATACCAAATCCATGTGAAAAGTATAATGCCTTACCTTTAGTCAAGAATGGTTTAATAGTAGGCCAGACTGCGATCTGGGCTGCATCCGATAACAAGTACATGATGGTAGTTGCTTTATCTGCTGCTTCTTCAATTGAAAAAAGAGATTCGCCTGGCACAAAACCATCATCGATAGCCTTCTGATATGAAGCTGATGGGCTTCGCTGACCAACGATCACATTAAAACCATTATCTTTAAGATTAAGTGCTTGACCTGGGCCTTGC
>CAZRXJ010000335.1:0-3569 GCA_964604025.1 uncultured Saprospiraceae bacterium
AAAAATACAAAGAGTATAAAAAACAAGGGTACACAGATCAAGTCGTATTATCGTTGCATATAGATTCTAATTCAGAATCTACAAAGCAAGATGTATTCTTTTGTTATGCTCGAGGGAGTAATGTTTCAAAAAAATTAGCAAGACAGATCCGCGATAAATTTCAAGAGAAGTATAATCACCATCAGAAGAACAGAGGTTATAAAGGATATCTACAACCAAGAGGATTGTATGTCCTTAGAAACACTGCTCCTCCAGCTGTCCTTATCGAGTTAGCAAATATCAAGAACAAACATAATCAAAAGCGATTCATGTTAAGTGAGAACCGTCAAGCTTTAGCTAAATGGATATATGAAGGGCTGGCTGATCCATATACCTCAGTTGACAAACGTGCATTGGCCTCTTCTAATTAGCGTCTTTACTCTATGAGATAGCTATTAAGCGCACAGATTTTCTTACTATTGTCCATGAGTAATCGAGACTCTCATGAAGAAATTATTATAGCTTATCGTAAGCTCATCAGTGATCGATATCAATACAAAAACATTTCTGCTAATTACGATCTACCAGAATCATTTACAGAAGAGAAGTTAAAGCTCATCCAGGATTACTTTTTAGACTATATCTATCCACCACCAAACATAAGATCAGAACTCGATGAAGCCTTTGAAAGTCTCAATGGCCATATTGAAAAGCCTGCTCAGATTATAAAAATACTGATTGATTCTGGGGGCTTGGTATTGAGATATGGTATACATCTACCTAAAATATTAAAAGCAGGCCTAAAAGCACTTCGATCATTTAGGGCTGCGACCCAATTAGAATACAATTTGGTCAGTGCGGCAGATAAAAAAGATATGGCTGCACCATTCTCAAGCGAGCAACTATTTGTTCTGATTAGAACAATCCCAAGGAGCGTCATAGAACAATTCATCGAAGATACTTTAGTGTTATTTCAAACTTTGCATGATCGAAAACTTGTAAATAAAATCATCGAAATAGTCAACAACCTGATTATAAAAATGAAAAAGAAGCCTCATCTTTATAGTTCTAAAGAGGTGAGAGGCTTGGAAGTAGGCTGTGACATTATCACTGAAGGAGACAACTTATATAACAAGCTGACATCTGGTGAACAGGACACATTACTTTCATTAATCGCAAAGATCGAAAGAGACACTATTGAAAGAATATTCGCAGCTGTGTAGTCTCGTCTTCTCAACAAAAATTATAATATTCGTGCTCTGCAGAACGCTTATAGTTTTCAATTTCTTCTTTAGCAGCTAGCGCACTAACGGCTATAATTACTTGACATGAAGGCTTATGTTTTAATGAACTGATGTCCTGTAAGGTGACGCCATATATGTCATGCCCGATCTTCTTAGGATTATCACATACCCAAGCAAACTTAATATGACGGTCTGTTAATAATCGCGCAATCGCCTTACCTTTCCTTCCTGCACCCCATATAAACAACGGTATATCTTTTTTATAATCTTGATCAAGAAAATGATGCACCTTTAAGGAAGAAAACTTGTTGTCAGCATAATTGTCATCTGTGCGTGAAGATCTAATCGGATGATCTCTCCAATAATGAAGAACTGCATCGACAGCAACTATCTTGAGGCCACCCTTCTTCATCCTAAAGGCAAGATCATAGTCTTCAGGATAGACGTCATGAGAGAATCCCCCTATCCTATCTAAGTCGTCTTTGTGCATCATCCAACACGGCGATGGTATGCTACATTCTTTATAAATATCACTGAAGTTGCTTTCAGATCTCGTAAGTTTATTTAACCACTCTGCATACTTTAGGTAACCTTCTCCAAGTGGGCCATCGCTTACATATTTGACCAGCCCAACAGATACATGGTTTACTCCTTTATCAATTAGCTTATTATACATGAGTGCTAACTTATCACGTGACATATAATCATCAGCATCCATCCTTGTGATGTAGGCACCTTTAGCATGATAATAGGCTAATCTTAGGGCATCTATTATTCCGGTATCTTGATTGTCTGCATATGTTATCCTTTGATCTTTGTCTGCGTACTTCTTTAGGATCGATGAACTGTCATCGCTGCTATGATCATCTATGGTGATCAGCTCCCACCGACTCATGGATTGAGATAAAATAGAATCCAAGCATTCCTCAAGGTACAGGCCTGCATCCTTAACAGGCATTACTATACTGACTTTGGGTTTGTTCACGGGATAAATATAAGGTATAGCGGGTAGCAAGATCAAGTATCAAGCCTGACTACCGTAGATAGGATAAAGTGTCAAGTTAAAAAACGAATTAAACATCTAAAATCCTAAACTAAACACAATACCAATTAACGAATTTCAAGTGCGGGATAAACTATTTAGTGATATAAAAATCAATTTCCAGAAATATTACGAACATAGTTATATCATTACATCAAATACTTCATCATCGAAGAAAGGTACGCCATAGAAGTAATATTTGAAAATGAAGAGTTAGTTGCTATCAATAAGCCACATGGCCTAATGGTACATCGATCAAAGATGGCTACTGGGGTTAATGTATTTGCAGTTCAACTGCTGAGAGATCATATTGGACAAAAGGTATATCCAGCGCATAGATTAGACAGAAAGACTGCGGGTGTACTTTTATTTTCTAAAGATCTGGTGTCTAATCGAACCATCCAAATGCTCTTTCAAAATCATCAGACAACTAAAATATACGAAGCTCTCGTTAGAGGATATACAGAAGCATCTGGAACGATTGACTATGATCTAACCAATGAAGGCAAGACAAAAGAAGCCATCACTGATTATCATACTCAGGCACATTATGAAATTAAAAAATCTACTGGTATGCATCCTACATCGAGGTATAGCCATGTAGAGCTAAGACCTCACCATGGAAGATTTCATCAATTGCGCAAGCACATGGCACACATCCGTCATCCCATCTTAGGTGACAGACCGCATGGATGTAACAAGCAGAATAGATTTTGGAAAGAGCAATATGGCCTGACTAAGATGATGTTGCATGCCAGAGAATTAAAGTTTGATTGGAATGGAGAAAAGATTGTAATTAAAGCTAATCAAAGCGAAGAATTCAAAAGAGTTCTATCTATACTTATGAATCCATAAACACTAAAAAAGAAAGTGCTGACGTATTAATCAGGAAGCACTTGTCTCAATTTTCTTAGCCAGTTGCCATGCATGATACCTTTTATGTCTTCAGTAGTATATCCTCGTGCAGAAAGTAGACTTGGTACTTTTTGCAAATCAGCAATTGTGTCAATATCAGATGGGCATTGTTCTGTACCAAATCCACCGTCTAAGTCCGTACCCAGTGCAACATGATTACAATTACCAGCCAGTTGACATATATGATCTAAGTGGTTAATCATATGAGAAAGTGAAACTTCAGTATTTTGAGGATTAGAGATCGCTCTTTTCCAATTAGGGACCATCATCCAAGCATCCAAAGGCATCCCTATAATGGCATCTCGTTCTAATAACGCTTGTATCTGATCGTCGCTAAATTGTCGATTATGATTAACTATAGATCTACAATTAGAATGACTGGCCCACAC
>CAZRXJ010000336.1:0-3560 GCA_964604025.1 uncultured Saprospiraceae bacterium
GATATCGATCGTCTCTCTGAGGTACGAAGAGATATGATCTGATATCTATTGTTAGCCACCGTTTTGATTATTCAATTTGGACATTCCTTCTACTGACAGTTTTTCAATTATTGATTTCATTTTGATTCTTTTGAATTCTTCTTTTTGCAATGACTCGATAATAATTCTTCTTATTCGCTTCACTACTATTTCTAATGTAAGACCTGCTTTTATTACAGTCTTTTCGAATGACTTACCTGAATGAACTGAAAAATTTCTTAATTCATAACTCTCTCTTAAAGTTGAGACATAGTACTTATAGGCCAAAGTAAGTTCTTTTGATTTTTTATAAGTAGTTATTTTTTTTATCTCTCTACCTAAAAAAATATGTTTTTGTGCAAAAGGAAAATCTTTGAACTTCTCAAAATTAAAAGTTCTATTGTTGATTAAAAATTTACGATGTGCTTCATAGGAAGTAAGATTCATTCTATTGGATATGTTTATTGTCGTATTCAAAAGCCCAACTGTAACTACATTGAAGTAGTTTTGCTCTTCTTCCGAGATTAATATTCTTGAGACTCGTTTAATTATAAAATCAGATTTTTCTGATGTTTCCTTGGAGTCATCATCATGATAATTAAAAAGGGATTCTAAGTATCTCCAATAGTAAACTGTCTTCTCTTCTAAATCAGGTTCTCTTCTTGCCTTATAAAATAGTTTGTCAAGTTTAATTAATTTTTGAACTCTTTTAGTTTTTTTGATAGACGATAGTGTGGCTTCTATATCAGTTAGATCCTTCTTGATCTCAGATTTTCGTTCTGTAAGACTTGTATTTAGGTTTTTCCATGTTTTTTGTCCTTGCTTTTTGTCGATATTGTAAATATGGAAACTCCCTAAGTCAATGTAAGCATGCCCATTATAGGTTGTATTAATATAGTTTAGTGTTGTTTGGACGTTAGCTGTGAATTTGTCTAATCCAGTGAATACACTATTAGTTTTAATGTTTTGAAAGGCAAATGCTTCATTATTTTTCAAAAATTCGTTTCTATATTTTGAAGGAATATGTTTTGTTAGATTTGTTGATTTGGAGCTAACAATTTTTACGTTTTCATATCGATACTTATAGTCGTTCTTGCAAATTAAATTTTTAATTCCGTATGTGAAATGCAAATTTAGTTTTTCCGAATAGCAAAGATCATGTATCCGCAAGAGTTGTGTTTTAACTTTAGCTCTTCGCCATTTCTTTTTTTTAATAAAGCATTCTGCTCTATTATCCCTTTCTGTTTTTCCTGTAATTATAAGGTTTGGAATGTGTTGTATATCTTTTCTTGTAAATCCTTCAAATAAGAATTCAGATACTATTAAGTTACTATAGTACTCTAATTTATTTCTGGATGCTTTTGATCCAACGGCATCATTAGCGATGAGTTCGTATACTTGAAGGATATAATGTTTTAAGACACTTTTTCTTAAATTATCAATTTTAATATCTACTAATTCCTTCAGCTTTATGTAATCTCTTTTATGCTCTAAAATCTTCTTGATTGGATTTGCCAATCCAGTAGACAAGTATGTATCATTAGACGAGAACAAAGAATTGCTAAGGTAATTCTTAATATATTTTGACTGATAGCGTTCTTGGTTGTGTTCTATTTGAAAATGAATTTTTTCTATTAGAGAAAGATGATTTTCTATTGGGTGATGAGGAGTCTTTCCAATCACATCAGTTGTGTTCTCTATAGAATTGGCAAAGAACTCATACTTTTCTTTCACTTTTTTTTTGTCATGTGTATAGTTCTTCAATGAGACCATTTACTAATTTTTTAATGGTGGCTAACTCCGTTATATCTGGACAAAACACCCCTTTTTGTCTAGTTTAACAAATATTCAAAGCCGTTTACAAACGACTGTAATCGTTTGTAGCCGTTTGTATACGTGTAATACTTTTGATAAAGTGGACTAAACTTAGTTGACTCTTGTCTCTTATCTAAGAGATAAAGATAATCATAGAAATATTAATAATGAACAGGACATTAACTATCTAACCTAAGACTCATTTACGTCAGTGGTAGACAATCCTGTCATAGATAGATCTGACATCAACGTCGTAAAAAACCAAGTAGTCATCGATATAATCCAATGGATTAGCCAAGGACCTCTATATTGCTCACTCAAAGCAATCACATGGCAGTACTCGAGATCAACAATCTCTCTAAATCATACGGTAACAACAAAGCATTGGACAATCTAAGTATGACCATCGAGTCAGGGAATGTCTATGGTATACTGGGTCCTAACGGCAGTGGTAAGACAACAACTCTTGGACTCATCTTAGACATCTTAAAAGCCGACTCTGGGAGTTATACATGGTTCAATGACACCATGGGAGATCGCTTTAGGCTGAAGATTGGTTCTATACTGGAGACGCCTAACTTCTACCCTTACATGAATGCCCCACAGAATCTGGAAGTAGTGGCACAGATCAAGAATGTCCAGGATGTAGATTATGATGAGCTTTTAGAATTAGTGAATCTGGCACATCGCAAGCGTTCGCCATTCAGAACCTACTCTTTAGGCATGAAGCAACGTCTGGCGATCGCAGCCACGCTTATCGGTGACCCCAAGGTGTTGATCTTTGATGAACCTACTAATGGTCTTGATCCTCAAGGGATCGCAGAAGTGAGGGCTATACTCAAGAGGATCTCGGGACAAGGCAATACCGTTATCATGGCTTCTCATATCCTTGATGAGGTAGAGAAGATCTGTTCTCATGTCGCTATCATCAAGAAAGGCAAGCTGTTAGCTACTGGGCCGATCGGTTCAATATTGAACAATGATATAACCATAGAGATAGCTACATCGGACATGGCCAACTTAAAGTCAGTTCTATTAGGGAAGACATTTGTAAAAGGAATGCAAGAGCTGCCTGAGTGGATCGAATGTACAGTAGCTGAAGAGATAGATGTTATGGCCTTTAGTGAAGAGATGTATAAGAGTGGTGTTGTACCTACTCGACTGGTTGCCAGAAAGCGACGTCTCGAGGAAGAGTTTTTAGAGATCACCAACAACGCCTAACCCCATCAATCACAACATTATGATAAAGCTTTTAAAGTTAGAATATACCAAGTTTAAGAATCACTCATTGATCCTTATCTTATTGATGTTATATGGGATATTCTCCACTATTACCATCTTCTTAGGTAAAGAGGTCAAGGACTTACCAGACTTTCTTCCTTCTACATCATTCCTATACAAGTTTCCATCTACATGGGATTACCTGGGTTTTTTAGGGAGTATGATGTCTTACTTTTTCTTGGGATTGATAGCCGTATTCATTGTTGTCAACGAGATTACTTACAAGACTTTTAGACAGTCGATTATCTCAGGTCTGACAAGAAAGGAGTTTTTCTTAAGCAAAGTCTATGCGATCACAGCCATCAGCCTGGCCGCTACAGCATGGTACTTCCTAAGTGGCATGTTGATCGGACTGACACATACTTCGGATCTGAGGTTGTCAGATATATTTGACGGAGGATGGGTGATACCTCGATTTTTTGTGATGGTGATGGGTTATATGAGTC
>CAZRXJ010000337.1:0-3558 GCA_964604025.1 uncultured Saprospiraceae bacterium
ATTAGCATTTAAGGTAACAAGTAAGATTGACTCACGTACGATACTTGATTATGGTGGTGCAGATCAGTTGATCGGTAGAGGTGATATGCTTCTATCTGTTGGGGGCAATATAGTACGATTGCAGTGCGCTTTCGTTGATACACCAGAGGTAGAGCGTATCGTAGATCACATCGGTGGGCAACAAGGATTTGGTGAACCATTCTTTCTGCCAGAATATGTAGGAGATGATAACGGAGGCTCGGCTAAAGGAATCAGTGCATCTGACCTTGATGTTTTGTTTTGGGATGCCGCTAACCTTGTAGTTATGAACCAACATGGTTCTACTTCTATGCTACAGCGCAAACTTCAATTAGGATACAATAGAGCTGGACGTATCATGGATCAGTTAGAAGCGCTGGGTATCGTCGGTGGTGCCCAAGGAAGTAAGCCAAGAGAGGTGCTTTACTTTAGTGAGATGGAAGTCATCCAATTAAGAGAAAACCTTCTCAACAAATAGCAAAGCCTCATACTCTTGATTGAAGTACTATAGCAGCACTTCAGATAATACAATTACTGTAATTATAACGATATCTAAAGCTATAACGGCCAGTAAAAACTTGAATCTTCTCTTGTTCCACATATGGAATTGATTTAAGAATTGGGCTGATAAGCGAGAATAACTGCTTGATAATCAGGGCGAAGCTCTTTTTTCTTTTCATAACCATAGCTATGGAAAGAAAAAAAGCTGAAGTATCTGACTGTCAATGCATTGTTAATAGTCATCTCGTTTAATTTTTAAATCACTTCATGGTTAAGACATTAAAGATGCACCTAAGATAAGTACATATGAGCTGCATACAGTGATCAATAACGCTAATCTAAAGTAATGGTCGGTTTTGTGTTTTGTAAAGGTTTCCATATTCGTGATATTAATAGTTGATGTAATCATTGTTATTTGTTTGTTGCTAACACTACAAATATGGGGGTGAAGTCACCTTCAAAACAACTTAGTCCGACGAATGCTTGAGAAGACTCGATTTTTCAAGCAGAATATCGATGAATTGCATTATTCTATCGGTAAGATCATCCTGCATCGATGGATAGAGCACATATAGACCTTGCTCTGAAAGAGGGTGATTAAAGTGATTGAGATACTTCCGTAAATATTTTAAACTCGTTTGATCGTAAACAAGAATATAGTAGTTTATACTATGTTCCTTTATTGGATATTACACGGCATAAAAAAGAAGCGATCTCAATCAAGATCGCTTCTTTTTTATCTCTTATGTCGTGCTAACTTTCTTAGTTGACTTCGATAGGTACAGCTACAATGGTTGTAGCCCATCCCATGATCATCAATGCTGAGTAGTCTTTAATCTCATCAAATGTGATCATAAATGTCTCAATAGGTGAATCCATTGTAATTGATCCTGCAGTTACACTTAGAGCTGGATCAGCTTCAGAGTATGACCGCCAACTTCTTCCTTCGTATGGATAAAAGTTAACTGTCCATTCTGTTTTGCCAGGGATGGTTAATACGGCATATGAACCAGATGTAACTGCTTGACCATTGATCTTTACATCTTGATCAAATGTAACTTTTGTTGCTGCATTAGCGCCTGTACGCCATAGTTGGCCAAGTGGTGCCAAAGGCGTTCCTTCTCCAAATGCTTTCCGTCCTTTTAGTCCAGGACGCGAGTACTCAACTGTAATCTCAGTAAGCCCAACGGTCTGTACTGTCTTACTGGCAGGACTGGGTGCTCTATCCTGAGCAGAGAGGCTGAATGTTGAAAAACCTGCAAATAGTACAAGTAGAATAATGTGTCTCATGTTATGTGTTGTTATAGTTAAAAGTGAATTTTATTGTGATAGTTCTTATTTGCCTATGCCGAGATAGTGCTTATCAAAGAAAGCTCTATAGGCTCCTACTTTATTCTCTTCTATTACCTTTCGGTAGTTTTTCTGATTGATAGCATAGATGTCATAGGAGAATGTATCAGGATTGGCAAAATCACTACGACGAGTTGAAGCATCTCTATAATAGATCATAGCATCCTCCTTTCCTTTAAACCTTCTGATCAGAACTACATAAGAATTATTAGTTCTGTTCAGTACAAGACCTGTTACTCTCAGTCTTTTGTCACTATAGCGCTCCTTATTAAAGGCGTCGATACTTGCTTTGATTTTTTTGATCTTATCACCATTGGTATCATATACTACCGCTACTACATAGTGTAACTTGTTATCTTCTGTCACATACTTGCTCAATGCTTCATCTGAAGTGTCGTCTCCTCCAAAAGATTCTTCATCGCCTCTAAGGAACCGCAACATCTCACGAGCATACGTCTGTTCTTCAGTTCCATCAAATCTTAGAATGACACCGCGTAAAGCATTTACATATTCGTTCTGACCTTTGAGGTTACCGATGCAAAGGGCATTGAGTAGTTCGAACTTTGCGATCATATCATGTTTGCTACCAAACTTGTTATTGGCTTCGACTAGCCGGTCGGATGTCTGCTGATATAATCCCTTTTCAAATAACTTATACGTCTCTTCATAATATATCTCTATCTCTCGCTCCTTAGTGATCAGTGCTGTATCATCAGTTGGATTCTTAAGATACTTGGCAAATGATGATTGTGGAAACTCTCTTATCAATCTTGTTTTAAAACTTTCTGCCATCTGATCTTTGCCTAGATCTATAAAGTTGAGATGTATAAAGTACATCGCTTCTGCTCTGTTCTTAGTGTCAGGATATCTTTCGATAAATCTTAGTAACGTCTCATTTGACTTTGTATAATTATTGAGTGCAGCTCTAAAGCCCGTACCCAATTCGAACATGGCTTTTTCTATAGTCTCGTTTATTGTTTTTTTAGAAGCATCATCGCGAGGGATACCTCTAAGGATTTTTGCTTTTTCTTTTTGAAGGATATTATTGGGGATCTCATCAGATACAACTATTTCTTCGATATCTTCTTGATCGAAGGTGCTACTAGATTTCTGAGATCTTCTCCAGTTATCTTCAAGCGGACGATCACCCCATCTTTTTCTAAAATCCCGTTGCCCCTTTTGCTTGATGACCTGATTGTAAGCAAAAAATTTGCTATCAGCAGAAAAAACTGATGTTGTAGCTTGAAAACCACCTGAGGCTCCCTCTTCATTTTCTTTGTTAGCTCTCCATTCTTTTTCCGCTTTGTCTTCGGCAAATTTTGTTAGCTCTTCTTCTGACATTGATCCTAGACGAAGCAAGCTGTCTTGACTTGATATGATATCTATATTCTTGGCGATGTCTTTTAGACTTGCAGCAAATCTTGTTGTAGGCTTAAATCGTGGATCTTTTTCATCCATCATCACAAGTGTACTGTCGTAATATAACTTGGCAGAGCTATACTCTTCTTGTGCAAAGAAGAGTGTGCCCAGTCTATAATATATATCTGCTTTTACGCTATTGGCAGCACTATTGGACAACGCTTTCTGAAAGTATTCTAAGGCACCTTCTTTATCACCATCTACAAGTTTCACTTCTGCGATGGAAGAATATATCACTCCCAGATAGTTGCGATTGTGATCCTGCTTAGA
>CAZRXJ010000338.1:0-3550 GCA_964604025.1 uncultured Saprospiraceae bacterium
CCCTTGCGCTCTGCAAAGATGTATTGACGCATCTTAGGATTCCACTTTTTGCGCATGTGCCCAAAGTGTACACCTGCTTGTAGTAAATCTTGATATTGTGCTTTTGACATTATTCTGTAATTATAATCAGTATAACAATTGAATTAACGCTTAGAGAACTGGAAGCTCTTTCTTGCCTTCGGCTTACCGTATTTTTTACGCTCTACCACTCTGGCATCTCTTGTGAGATATTTGTTCTCTTTTAATACCTGCTTGTTTTCAATATTTAGATCTACAAGCGCTCTTGATATGCCCAATCTGATTGCTTCAGCTTGGCCCTTCACACCACCTCCTTTGACATTAACTTTGATATCGTAAGAACTTGCATTCTCAGTGATCTTTAGAGGATTCTCAATATTGTATTGGATATACTTTAGAGGAAAATAATCCTTGTAATCTTTACCATTGACTGTGACCTTTCCAGATCCTGGAGAAACGTATACGCGTGCCACAGATGCTTTACGTCTTCCGATTTTGTTGATAGTCTCCATAATTATACTTTAAGTGTCTTTGGTTGTTGTGCCTGATGTGGGTGCTCTGACCCAGTATAGACAAATAACTTTTTGAACATTGCTCTACCAAGTCTCCCTTTAGGTAACATCCCTCGTACAGCTTTCTCTACTATAGCTTCTGGCTTCTTAGCAAGCATCTCTTCAGCAGTACGCTTCTTTTGTCCGCCTGGGTAACCAGAATATCTTAGATAAACTTTGTTCTTCCATTTGTTGCCAGAGAAAGATACTTTATCGGCATTGATAACTATTATGTTATCGCCGTTGTCCACGTGTGGTGTATAAGATGCTTTGTGCTTACCTCTTAGCATCGTTGCTATGGTTGTACACATGCGACCTACGTTCTGGCCTTCTGCATCTATGATATGCCAATCCCGCTGGACATCTTCCTTGCGTATCGACTGTGTTCTGTAACTAAGTGTATTCACGATAAGTGATTGAGCTTGTTAATAAAGTGGCGCAAATGTAGAAGTAATGAATCTCCCATGCAATATGACGCAATGATTATAGTTATACAAGCTCATAACTTACTGATTATCAGCAAATATATCGCACTATTTAGAATTATTATAACAAAAGAATCGGGCCTTAATCTTTACAAATCTGTCTGATATGATTAAAAGCTTCTTGATAACCTAGTTTAGCAGCTGTGCGTATGTCACTACAAGCGGCATCATTCTGAGCTAAGCCGATAGCAGCTGAAGCTCTGTTATAGTATGCTGTTGCATGTTGGGGGTCAAGCTCTATTACTGTTGAAAAATCAGAATGAGCAGCCTTATAATCTTTTAACTTAAGTGAAGATAATCCTCTATTGACATGGGTATTCTTGTCTCCAGGAGTGAGTTCTAATACTTTCGTAAAATCTTTGACAGCTTCATCATACTTCTCCAACTTATAGCTAGTGAATGCTTTGTTTTGAATAGAAGGTTTATGGTTGTCATTGATATCCAAAGCTTTCTTAAAGTCTAAATCAGCTCCTTGCAGATCATCGGTCTTAAGCTTACAATAACCACGTAGGTAATAATCTTCGCACCCAGATCTGCCTGAACTAATCGCCATATCAAGATCAGTGATTGCAGCGGCATACTCTTTACGATTAACCAATATCTTGGCGCGTTGCTTGGAAGCCATCTCTGGTTTGTGATCAATCTCTATGAGTCGACCATAAGTATGAAGAGCACCATCTGCGTCTTTCATCTTATTCTGACATACTGCAAGATTAAAAAGCGCATTGCCATTGTTGGGCTCGACTTGTACGACATACATCAAGTCCGCTTTCGCCAGCTTGTATTTTTCTTCATTCATGAAGGCTACAGCTCGGTTAGCTCTGCAGTCATGTAGCTCTTCATCCAACGCTAGAGCTTTGTTATAGCTAAAGATCGCTCCAGGATAAAGCTTTAATTGCATATGTGCATACCCTTTGTACTTCCATGCCAGTGTATTACTCGGATCTGTCTTGACTACTTCATTAAGATCTCCGATCGCTTTTTTATACGATTTAGTTCTTAAGAAGGCCTTAGCTCTGTTGTATCGTGCTTTAGTATAATTAGGGTAGATATCAATGGCTCTACCATATGATGCTATGGCACCTTCATAGTCGTTGGCTTTAAAAGCCATGACCGCTTCGTTAAAGTGAAATGCCGCTTCGCGGTCTACTTGAGCTCCAGAATAAGTTGAAAATGAAGTGATGATGAGCAAACAAAAAAGATATCGCATGGGTTATGGTTTTAGGTAAAGTGGAAACGATCTTAAAATCCTGATTATTATATCTAATGAGCCCATGGGTTGAGACAACTACGGATAAATTATATCTTGGGCAACAATGGGTGATCTTGAGTATAGGTACTACGATGTCTATACACGATGGAAACTACAAACGATTAACATTGGAATCAACTGATACAAAAGATAGAAAGAAAGACCATATAGATCTTGCCTTTAGGTCAGCGATAGATAATGGCCACAGAGATGATCGGTTTTCCTATGAGCCCATGTTAACGACACATCCCGACATCAATTCTACAATAGAAGGCTACTTCTTAGGAAAACCATACAAATATCCCATCTGGATATCGAGTATGACTGGCGGAACCGGTATAGCAAAGAATATCAATCGCAATCTCGCTCGCGCTTGTCACGACTTTGGACTAGGTATGGGTCTTGGTTCTTGTAGAAAATTGTTGACCTCAGATGAGTATTTGGAAGACTTTGCCGTAAGGCCATATATCGGTGACCAGCCTTTGTATGCTAATCTTGGAATAGCCCAGTTGATAGAACTTATAACTGAAGAAAAGTTAACGCTTATCACAGAGATGATGAAAAAGTTAGAAGCTGATGGCTTAATCATACACATCAATCCTATACAAGAATGGATGCAACCAGAAGGAGATGCTATCAAGTTGTTGCGGCCCATAGATGCAATCAAAAGGCTTCTAGACATTGCAACTTATAAAGTCGTTGTCAAAGAAGTCGGTCAAGGCATGGGTCCCTTAAGTATAAGATCACTACTTAAACTTCCAATTGCAGCACTAGAGTTTGGAGCATTTGGAGGAACCAATTTTGCAAAGTTAGAAGCACTGAGAGATGCTGAGACTGGAGATATAGATCCGATCTGTTTTGTTGGTCACACACCACAACAGATGATAGATAGTATAATTGACATCAGTGCATCCGAAGATATCCTGTGCAAAGAGTTTATAATATCTGGAAGTGTACGGACTTATCTGGATGGTTATTATTATAATGAGATCCTACCACATAATTCTGTTTACGGTCAGGCTGCTGGTTTTCTAAAACATGCCATGAGCGATTATGATGAACTTGCATCTTATGTGTCAAAGCAAACCATGGGTTATGCATTTGCGATGAGATATCTAAAAGTAAATCCTCGCAAATCACTTAAATCATGAAGAAAACAAGTGAGACTATAAAGGGGTTTTCAAAACTAAGCAAGAAAGAAAAAATAGAGTGGGTAGCCGATAACTTTCATTCTGATCCGAAAG
>CAZRXJ010000339.1:0-3543 GCA_964604025.1 uncultured Saprospiraceae bacterium
CCTGCAATGGTATGCGTATCTACATCACCAGGTCTTCCTCCGCCTCCTTCTGCAAATAGTATAACAGGTAAGTTATTCTCTTTAGCAACTGCAATCACCCGATCCATTTTCTGATGATTCATGGTTCCTTGGGTGCCTGCAAGCACTGTATAATCATATGCCATAACGAGGCATGAGGTACGATCTTCATATAGACGGCCATTGATCTCTCCTTGACCAGTAATCAAGCCATCTGCTGGTGTATTACTGATAAGATCTTCTTCAGATCTACGTGATCGTTGGGCCGCTACAATGAGTCCACCATATTCACGAAAAGTGTCATCATCGATAAGAATTGAAATATTATGTCGAGCCGTATTCTGATTCTTTTTTTCTCGTTTGGCTACAGCATCGGGTCTAGCTTCATCATATAAGAATGATTTTCTAATCCTTAGTTCTTCTAATCTATCAATTACATTGGGTGAGTTTTTTTCAACTTTAACGGCTTCTTCGGATTGAGATTGAACTTCCGAAAGATGTATTAGTTCATCATTTTTATTGACTACTTGTCCTTCTGAGACGTTTATATTTTTAATTACGGCAGCATGGGGAGCGGTAATTGCATTTTCCATTTTCATGGCTTCCAGAATTAGCAACTCTTGACCTTTACTAACTACATCACCTTCTCTTACAAGCAATTGGCTGACGATACCAGGCATCTTCGATATGACAGAAGAGTCACTCAAGATGCAAGCGATGTTGATTGACTCAAATAAACCTCCACGGGTACAGCATTGATAACAGATACACCTGACAACTTATCAACTACCATGTCATCAACAAGATCATTCATTGAGGTACCTGCATGTTCTGAAGCTATTGACATCTTGATACCAGATCTATTATGCCCCCAACCATGAGGTATACTTACACTCCCTCTCATCATCTCTTCACTTACTTCAGCTGTTATCTGTTCCGTTCCTACTGTAGAGCTTACCGCCACTTTATCTCCATTCTTAATATTGCGTTGATCGGCATCAAAAGGATGAATCAAGAGTGTACATCTCTCTCTTCCTTTGACCATCCTATAACTATTGTGTAACCAACTATTGTTACTTCTTAAGTGACGACGACCGATCAACAACAATTGATCTTCATTGTGTTCTTCCGCAAGTAGGTCTGGGAACGCATTTTTATAAATATCTGGCAGTAAATCAATCTTCTTATCCTTTGTCTTCAGGCGACTTGGGATAGTAGATTGTAATGGACCCAGATCTATACCATGAGGATGTTCTTTCAATTTTGATAATGTTAATCCTGAACCACTCATTTGCAAAGTCATCTCTAACATCTGCGCTAAGGTAAATTGTGGTGTTAACTCTTCTTCAGGCTTGCTCAGTTGTTCATATGCTCTTTGCAATTTTGAAAATATCTGCCAGTCGTATAGCATACCTTCTTCTATAGGTAGTACGGGTTCGCTATATTTTGTGCTGTTGTGGATGGCAAGATTATGGAAAGCCATACCATAGTGAGGTGTTTCTAATCCAGTTGCAGGCGGTAGAATAATATCAGCATGCCTCGTTGTCTCATTGAGATAGATGTCTACTGATACCATAAAATCCAATGACTCGAACGCCTGATCTAGTCTTCGACCATTGGGAACTGATAAGACTGGATTACCACAAGATGTAACCATCGCTTTAATCTGACCCTCGCCTGGCTCCAATATATCTTCAGCCAATGTTGAAGAAGGCAACTCTCCACCAAATTCTGGCAATCCTCTTACGCGGCTCGACCATCTTCTAAATCTCTTTTTACTTGATTGGCTTAATGAAAGATCGATAGCAGGAGAGGTCAACATAGCTCCTCCTGAGCGATCAAAGTTGCCAGTGATTATATTAAGAAGATTGATGGCCCAGTGACATAAGCCTCCATGATGATTAGCTGATACACCTAATCTGCCATAACATACTGCAGTCTTGGCATTACAAAAAGATCTGGTCAATTCTATAATCTCACTTTCTGAGATACCTGTTATACGGGCTGCATTTACGACAGTGATATCCTTTAGAAGGTCCTTAACTTCGCTAAGCTGATCATAATTGACATGATCAGATATATGATTGAGTTGAACATGATCTTCATCCAAAACCACTTTAATCATCGCCAGTACCAACCAAATATCAGTGCCAGGTCTCACAAAAAGATGTTGATCCGCCTTATCCGCTGTCTCCGTTCTTCTAGGGTCGACGACTACGACCTTACCACCCCGTTTCTGTATGGCCTTAAGTCTGGTCCCAACATCTGGAGCCGTCATAAGACTACCGTTGGATACCATCGGATTGCCACCCATAATTAGCCAAAAGTCAGTATGATTAATATCAGGGACAGGTACTAAAAACTGGTGACCGAACATGTATTCTGCGGCAAGGTGGTGCGCCAATTGATCTACCGATGTTGCCGAGTATCTGTTTTTTGTACCAAGGGATCTAACTAACCCTGGAGAAAACAATGATGTTCCCAAGTTATGCACGCTGGGATTACCTTGATAAATAGCGACAGCACTTTTACCATTGGCCTCTTGTATCTCATATAGCCTTTTAGCAGTCTTTGTGATGGCGTCATCCCAACTGATCCTTCGCCACTCACCATTGATCTTTTCTATCGGATGCTTAAGTCTATCTGGATCTTCATGGATATCCTTAAGAGCGACTGCCTTAGGGCAAATGTGTCCACGACTAAAGGCGTCTTCTTTATCTCCTCTGATCGAGACGACCTGATTGTCCTCTACTTCTATAGCAAGCCCACAAAGTGCTTCACAGAGATTGCAAGTTCTATATTTGGTTGTCATAGTCTTAGATCTTTTAATAATTATAAAAGCGCCTTTATTGGCCCATCATTGATCTGAGTGTTTTTATCAGTCCATTGCGATCTCCAGCTAAGTGTTCCATACCATCTACGTACAATGTTGTACCACTTATGTAGGAAGATAAGGGACTCGCATAGAACGAGACAGCATTGGCTATATCTTCGACTGTTCCAAACCGCTTCATGAGGTTCTCCTTTTTGCCATCTTCAAATCTATCTTGAATCTCCTTAGGATATTGATCTAGTCCAGAAGATTCGATAGTTCCTGGGGCTACACTATTCATTCTAACGTTGTATATGGACCATTCTTGTGCGAGGGTCTTAGTGAGGTTTTCAACGCCTGCTCTTGCAGCTCCAGTATGAGCCATACCTGGAAAGCCTCGATGCATATTGGCTATGATATTAACGACGTTTCCACTTTTTTGATCCATGAAGAATCTCTTCGCCATCACTTGGGATACATAGAAAGTACCATTCAAGTTGTTATTGATAACAGCTGCCCAACCGTTCTCACTGATCAGTTCTGCAGGTGCAGGAAACTGTCCACCTGCATTGTTAACAAGGATATCCAAACGGCCATAAACTTCATGTATGCTGTCGGCAAGTTTATTAATATCCTCGGTCTTACGAATATCACATGTAGCGTATGCGCATGGGCCTAAACTTGAAAGTTCTTTGGCTGCTTTTTTTAGAGGC
>CAZRXJ010000340.1:0-1758 GCA_964604025.1 uncultured Saprospiraceae bacterium
TTGGCAGAGCCTCGATCCGAAAGCCTGAAGCACCGTCATTCCATAGCACCGAAGAATAAGGATAGTTGGCCTCATAGATTTTTGTCTTTTTCAAAGTCTCAGCGGTTATGAGTGTCTCTCGATCCGCTTGAGCATATAATTTATAAGAAGGAAGTTGCTTTCGGATACTGTTGATCTCTTTTGCAAAATCCATCCTAGAGACAAATGGAAATTCGCGCTTCTCTCCATCTTCGTCTTCAAAAAAAGCAAAAGGCAAAGCATCTTCAGAACCATTGTCATCAAAATCATTGACATAGATCCTATATGGATATTGTTCAGATATATCAGCATAAGTATTAGTTCCAATATTGCCAAGAACATAATCCATATCTCCATCTCTATCCAGATCTGCACTTGATATACTATTCCAAAATCCTCGCTTATCATTTGCCCCAGATATATCGTCTATTACAAATCGGTCTGATTCATTTTTTATAAATACAAGATCATCTAGCTCACGGGTCATGATAATATCCAACCTTCCATCATTATTATAATCTGTCCATATAGCATCAGTCACCATACCTATCTCATTGAGTTGTGGTATAGCGTTCGATATTTGAAATCTTACTTCGTCACGTGTCGATTCATTATTCAACAGTATCGATGTAGCTGCATCAGGGTAAGATCCACTTACTACGCGAGAAGTAACTAATAGATCTATGTCTCCATCAGCATCATAATCTGCACCTGCTACCTTTCCAGCATTAGTTATATAATCTGGTAGTGCATTCTTGTTATAAATAAATGATCCCTCTCTATTTTCAAAAAATCGGTCTCTTAATGATTCATCGTCTTCGGCAAACTCATAACTTCCACTGGCTATAAAAAGATCATTGTCGCCATCACCATCTGCATCAAATATTATAGCTCCTAGTTCTTCAGACTTGGATTGATCTGTGTTCAGGGTATCTATACGATAGGATCCATCTGTTGTTTGTATTATAAAAAAGCCTTTATAAAAAGCAGAACCACCACTGTATATATCATCCAATCCATCTCCATTAACATCACTTACAGCTAATGAAGGACCATATTGAGACAATTTATGAGGTAAGAGCGGCTGTATGTTATAGTCTATAAAGTCTTCTTCTATGTGCTCGATCATCATGGTAGAATCCTTTCTAAATATTGTCATCTCCGTGATATGAGGTGAGGGTGCTTGACGTTCAATATTATTATAATCTATAGTGATCGTCTGATTAGCTTGTACATCTTGAAGACTTGATTGACTACCATCGGGCCATGTAACTATTAGCTTAGGGACTATCTGAGTATCGCCAAGTCCAAAGTGAACTTTCTTGCTATGAGAAGAGAGATATCCTCTATAGATAGAGTGTTCATAATACAATCGTTGATCTTTGTGCAATAGCTCAACTTGAGTACCAATTGCATCAGGATTATGTCGACCTCCTTTTAGAACAATGTTTATAAAATTGGATTGAGCACCTGTTTTTATATTATTCTCATATATACTTAGAGAGTCATTGATATTATTGATGATTACATCAAGGTCACCATCATTATCTAGATCCCCATATACTGCACCATTAGAATAAGTTGGTTTTGAAAACCCCCAATCATCAGTAACATCTTCAAATTTTAAATTACCAGAATTTCTAAATGCATAGTTGTGCAACTTCACTGAAGGGATCTGATTTAAGATCATTTTTTTAGTTGCATAGCGATAGGAGTCTGTTTTGTAATCCATAAAATCTC
>CAZRXJ010000340.1:1858-3541 GCA_964604025.1 uncultured Saprospiraceae bacterium
ATCATTTTTTTAGTTGCATAGCGATAGGAGTCTGTTTTGTAATCCATAAAATCTCTATCAGTTACATCTCTAGGAAACCCATTAGTTACGATAAGGTCTCTATGTCCATCTTGATCAAAGTCTGCTACAAGTGGTGTCCAGCTCCAATCAGTCGCGGATATATCAGTATACATGGAAATCTCAGAATATTGAGGCTGACTTTGTTCCGTTATACCATTATTCAACTGAAGTGTATTGCGTACATATTGATATGAATAACCAAATTTTTCATTGTTAAGATAAGTTGTATAATTAGTTTCTCCCAGAAGACGTTTTTGTCTATAATTTCCCTCTGGCAACATATCAAGCGCAATGATCTCATTATAACCGTCATTGTTAATATCTACCACATCATTGCCCATTGCAGAGTGAGATGTATGTTTTAATAACGTCGATGCTTCATCCACGAATGAGCCATCTTGTTGATTGATATATATGATGTCATCCGACAAGAAGTCATTACTGATATAGATATCCTTCCATCCATCTTTATTGATATCACTCACATTGATACCAAGACTAAATCCAGGTATGTTGATTCCTGCTTCATCAGACACATTGGTAAACTGTGGTGTTCCATTTTCTCCTAGATCATTGCGATAGAGCTTATCTATCCGTTGGTAGTATCCTCTTTTTGATGCATTGCGATATTGACTATGATAGCGTGTATCTCCCATCTCATTGACGATAATAAGGAGGTCCAAGTCACTGTCATTGTCATAATCAAAAAAAGCTGCATTGACAGAATAAGAAGAATCGTTGAGTCCATATGCATCCGCTCTATCTTCAAAGATGGGTATACCATCTTCATTGAGGCCTTGATTGATATACAGGTTGTTCTTTCTAAATACTGGATCCTTCTTGGTGGTATTGCACACATATATATCTTGCTTTCCATCTGCATTGATGTCTACAATAGCTACGCCCGAGCTCCATTGGTTATGTGATCTTATACCTGAGATATCACTTATATCTTCAAATTCCATAGCACCTTTATTCAGGTATAGCGCATTGTCTACTTCATTGCCAGTAAGGAAGATATCTTCTAGTCCATCATTATTAAAGTCTCCAAGCCCTACGCCTCCACCATTGTATATATACTCATAGTCCAATATGTTGAGTGAATCACTTTCTACAATCTTATTATTGAAGTGTACCTGGCTATGGTTAGGGTCTACGGGTATGAAGAGTGACTTATCCTGATTACAAGAAGCCAATAACCCGGTAATTAATACAATCGCGATACTTACTAATCTCATTTATAATCAGTCTCGTAATTTGAATATTCTACTTACATCATTGTTCATCGCAAAAATGACAGCTTCTTCTTTTCCTAATTTTATAGAATTGATATCTCTAATCTCACCTTTGATATAGAGTCCAGACTCATCTTTAGTCAAAGTTTTGTAAGTTCCTTCACCACTGTTTAGCAATACAAGGCCATTGGAAGAATCTAATCTTCCAATTTCTGGTTTTAGGCCATACATGTTTCCGCCAAGGATTATATCCATGTGACCATCTTTATTTAAATCTATCACCTCAATTCCAAAAACAGGTGCTTGCTGTGCTTCCTTAGGTAGGGATTCAAGGTGAAACTTAAAATTACCTCTATTGAAAAGCACAGAACTATTGAGGTTGTCGATT
>CAZRXJ010000341.1:0-3540 GCA_964604025.1 uncultured Saprospiraceae bacterium
GTTATGTTCTTAGGGTTTTTGAATAACCCTCTTACTTGATGTAGTTCTGATATCAGATTATTAGCATAGTTGTCAGCTTCATCTGCAGTAACAGCTTCGATCCTTCGCACTCCAGCTGCTATGGCTGACTCGCTTTTGATTTTGAAGAATCCCAGTTGTCCAGTTGCTGTCACATGACAACCACCACATAGTTCTATTGAGAACTCAGGGTCAAATGTAATCATCCGCACATGCTCACCATACTTCTCACCAAAGAGCATCATTGCTCCTGATGCTTGAGCCGATGCAATTGGTACATTGCGCTGTTCTCCCTTGCTGATGTTCTCTCTGATCTTACGATTGACGATTTGTTCTACGCTCGTTATTTGTTCTTCTGTCATTTTTTCAAAATGCGAAAAATCAAATCTCAATTGCTTTTCATTGACCAATGATCCTCTCTGTTGTACATGTGTACCAAGCACTTCGCGGAGGGCTGCATGCATCAAGTGTGTTGCTGAGTGATTGTTCTCAGTTAGGCTGCGCTTTTTTGGATTTACTTGTGAAGAGACTGTTGCAGTCATGTCTTTAGGCAGCTTGTCGACATAGTGGATGATCAGATCATTTTCTTTTTGTGTATTGATGACCTTTATATCTTCACCACCGACATTGATAACACCTTTGTCTCCAACTTGCCCTCCACTTTCTGCATAGAAAGGCGTCTTATCCAATACTAGATGATACACCTCTTTGTCTTTGACTTTGACGGTTCTGTGTTTTACAATTTTTGCACCTTCAGCAAGCAAGTGATCATATCCTATGAATTCTACTTTTTCAACTTCATTGATCTCATACCAATCTCCAGCTTCTCTCTTAGCATCTGCACGTCCTCTGTCTTTTTGCTCTTGAAGTGCAGATTGAAATCCCGCATCGTCAACTTGCCATCCATGCTCTGAACCGATTAATCGAGTTAAGTCAATTGGAAATCCAAATGTGTCATATAATTCAAAGGCTACATTTCCTTCAAGGGTATCTCCAGTCTTCAATGAAAGTTGATTCAATCTCTTGATTCCTCCAGCTAATGTCCTTAGAAATCCCTTCTCTTCTTCTAATATGATCTTAGATATAAAGTCTAATTGCGCTGTCAATTCTGGGAACACTATGCCGAAGCGTTGAGATAACATCGGTAACAACTTCACTAATAATGGTTCTCTGCGATCCAAGAATGAATAATAATATCGGACGGCTCTTCTTAGAATCCTGCGGATAACATAGCCCGCGCCAGTATTAGATGGTAGTTGTCCATCAGCAATAGCAAAACTAACCGCTCTGATATGATCCACGATGACTCGAAATGCAATATCCTTCTTAGCTCCTAAGTCGTAACTACCCTTGTATGTTATACCTGTCTCTTTTTCTAATATCTTTATAAATGGTGTAAAAAGATCAGTGTCGTAGTTAGAGGTGGTCTGCTGTATAGCCATACACAATCGCTCAAATCCCATACCCGTATCGATATGTTTCTCGGGAAGTTCTTCAAGCGATTTATCTGCTTTGCGATTGAACTGTATAAAGACAAGATTCCATATCTCGACAACAAGCGGATCGTCCATATTGACGAGGTCTTTGCCTGGAATCTTGGCACGTACCTCATCAGACCGTAGATCGATATGTATCTCTGAGCAAGGACCACAAGGCCCTGTATCGCCCATCTCCCAGAAGTTGTCTTTGCGGTCAAAGTATAAGATGCGATCATCGGGCACATACTTTTTCCATATTTGCGCGGCTTCCTTATCTGCTTCAAGGCCATCTGATTCATCACCTTCGAACACACTTGCATATAATCGATCTGCCGGTAGGCCATAAACCTCTGTCAGCAGCTCCCAAGCCCAACCTATAGCTTCTTCTTTGAAGTAATCACCAAAAGACCAATTGCCCAGCATCTCAAACATCGTATGATGGTAAGAATCAATACCTACTTCTTCAAGGTCATTGTGTTTGCCTGACACACGAAGGCATTTTTGAGTATCTGCGATGCGCTTAACCTCAGGCACTTTATCACCTAGAAAGTAGTCTTTGAATTGATTCATCCCTGCATTGGTAAACATCAAGGTTGGATCGTTCTTATTAACGATCGGTGCAGATGGAACGATCTTATGCTCTTTCGACTGAAAAAAATCAAAAAATTGCTGTCTTATTTCGTTAGCTGTCATTATTTACTCATTTCTACTGATGATGTTATCCATCTATTGATGTTTCAACATCGTTCCTCACCTGAATTAATCACTTATTCTGCTCAAATCTATTAATCCATACCTGATCTTCAATTGATTAGACATTACATATATCGTTCAAGTGAATCTAAAATAATTGCCTATCCGTTTTGTGCATCGAAGATAAACGTTAACTTCGCGTAACATTTCCCCATGTACATTTTCAATAAGCTAATGCCGCGATTGGCAAAAGTACTATTATGTTGGAAATCGTCATTTGATGAGTAAAGAAAAGTACGTTTATAATCAGTCCACCCTGAGATATGAAAAGGTGGAGTTGTCATTCAAGAAGAAGATGACTAAGGCTCTGGGCTATATGTCCGCAGTGCTTTTCACCGCACTTATCCTATTTGTACTCGCCTATCTCTATCTACCCACGCCTAAAGAAAAGTCGCTTGAAAGAGATATCTCACAGATGGAGTTCTATTACAATGATCTCGCTGAACAGTATGATGAGCTTAATTCAGAGATTGACAAGTTACAGGACAAGGAAGCAGGCGTACATAGGATCGTATTTGGACTCGAACCAATAGATGAATCCGTATGGAATGGTGGTATCGGTGGTCGTGACAATATCATCAGATTGCGTAACAACATGGATGCAGATTCTTTGCTTTCTGCTACGCTGACCAAGCTTGATAAACTTAAAAGAAAAATATCCATTCAGAGCTCTTCTCTGGACACCTTAGCTAAGATAGCACACGTGCACGAGGATAGACTTGCATCGATCCCTTCCATCAAACCTATACAAGAAGATAAACTAAAGCGTAAGGTACGTCACCTTTCTGGTTATGGCATGCGTATCCATCCAGTGCACAAAGTTAAAAAGATGCATCATGGCATCGACTTCACAGCCCCTAAAGGAACTGCTATACAAGCAACGGGCAATGGTGTGGTTAAAAAAATAGAAAAAAGAAGAACTGGTTATGGTACCAGTATACTTATAGATCATGGATATGGCTTCACAACGTTATATGGCCACTTAAGTGAATCTAAAGTTAAAAAAGGTCAACGCGTAGCCAAAGGCGAGATCATCGGTCTCGTAGGAAGCACAGGCACATCTACCGCTCCTCATTGTCATTACGAAGTAAGAATTAATAACAAATCTGTTGATCCTATAGACTACTGTCTTGATGGTCTAACTCCTGAAGAGTATCAGTTACTTGTCAATATGGCTTTAGAAGAGAATCAATCCTTCGATTAATACTTTTTTCCAGTTTATTATTGTGTACTGCTTAATCTAATTGAGCCTTGAGATTATAATTTACTAATGGCTTTTGCCAAGGAGAAT
>CAZRXJ010000342.1:0-3538 GCA_964604025.1 uncultured Saprospiraceae bacterium
CGTGACGGAAGAAATCCAGCTACTGCATCGATTAAATCTCCTTTATTCATTTTACAAATTTTAGTTATTAAAAAGAAATTAATGGATCAAAGGTATATGTTCATAATTACACATACAACATAATTTTAATAATTTCGGGGATACACTTATTTTATTGGTATTCTCGGGCACTAATGAGGGATTATAATTATTTGATAATATCTAATATTTGCCACTATTCATGCAATACATTAAATGGCTACTGAATTAAAAGATATGACATCAATTATGGCTTTTTCGTGCCTTTTCAACTCATTGTGATAACTCATCACAAAAACAAGGGTTAATCACTAGTTTTAGATTCAGGAAGACTTCATTATTGACACGCATTATCACTTCGGCGTGATCATATATGTCCTATAATTCCTGCTTATTCACTTTAAAATGGTACGATAGTCGATCTCCGATGGTATTAAAACATAAAATTGACAAGAAAATCAGCATTCCTGGTCCTATAGCGAGCCACCAAGCAGGTATATACTGTCTTGCGTCACTAAGCATCCTTCCCCAGCTTACTTCTCCAATCGGTAAACCAATATGAAGAAATGATAATGAAGATTCGATCAGTATAGCAGTACCAATGTTTAAAGCTGTCAAGACGATGATAGGTCTATAAATATTGGGCAAGACATGCCTGAAGAATATAATAGCATCAGACAAACCTAAGATCTTGGCATTCTTAATATAGTCATCTTGCTTAAGTGATAGTATCTCCGCTCTTATTATTCTTGTTAAGCCTGGCCATCTGATCAGACCAATAACGAGCACTACTGATGTAACTGTTGGAACAGAAATAATAGCAAATATTGCTAACAACAAAAATAACCGCGGTATCGATCGAAACACTTCGATTACTTTGATAACTATAGAATCCCAAGGAAGATAAAAGCTATAGTTTGTTAAGATCTGCACATACTTAATCAGATAAGTCAATATAGTTATCCCGACTACTAGCAATAGAAAATAAGTACCATATGATAAAGAATACACACCTCGATCATCTTCATAGTAGGACCACTCCATAGCGTAATAGTGAATAGCAATAGCTACACCAATAAATAAAACTAATTGTACATAGCTTATCCTGTATGAACGATCCCCTACATATCCTGACAATCCTCCAAGAAGTATGGCGATGATCAAGGATATAGCCGAGCTAAAGATGCCCACTTTGAAGGCGATGGATATACCGTGAATTAATCTTGACAGGACATCTCTTCCTAGTTGATCCGTACCAAGAAAGTGCTGTCTTTGATCTCCTTGTATGTCCACCTCCACTGTTCCTGGAGAACTATGAGGTAATGCCTGAACGGAGACTTGATCTGGTCCAAATGGTACCAAGCCACCATCAGTAGCAATAACATCCGACAAGCAACCGATACATGCCAACAACAGCATCACTCCTAGTGCTATCAACAGTTTTTTGTCTTTTAGTAGATCTCCCATATCAGATAGACGAGTTTACTTGCCCCAGGCTATTCTGAGTCTTAGGAAAGAGCTTCACTAATAATATGTCACCGATTAAGTATCCCAACATAGTTGTGATAGATATGATGATCACTATTGTAAATACGATAGGCCAATCCGCTTCTTGAACGGCTGAAAGCAATAGACGACCAACACCCGGGATGTTAAATATTACTTCTATAATCACAGAACCAGTGAATATCGCAGGGATCGATCCTGACAATATGGTTACATATGGTATCAATGCATTAGGCAATGCATGTCGACGTAACACCTGGCGTTCACCCAATCCCTTTGCCCGTGCCATCATCACATATGGACTTGACAGTGTATCGATTATATCACTCCTCAATTGAATAGTGAGATAAGACATTGAAAGAACAGTCATACAGATGATCGGCAGAATCAATTGTCCCACATTTTCCATTAACTCCGTCAAGAAGGACTGTGCCACAAATGAAGGTTTGATCCCAATGGATGGAAAGATATCGGTCCATGCACCATATTCTGGTGTAGTAAAAAAGACAACCATCAAACTCGCGAGCCAAAAAGTCGGTACCGCCAGCAGTATATATAAGACCGTAGAACTTACATTATCAAACCATCGATTACGATAATAAGCTTTGAAGTATCCAAGCACTAATGAAAGTATAGCCACTAATAGTAGAGTTACAAGGGACATCGAAATAGTCCATTTTAATGCCCTCCATATTTTATCATATACAGAGGCTCCATCCTGTAGAGATATATTGTCAGTCTTGCTAAATAGTCTTCCAAGCCATTTGTTAAATTGATTATTATATCCATACCATTTTAATACTGGCCAAGAAAATGAAGTATTAGTTTTTAACTGATCTACTTGTACTAAAAATTGAGATAATTCTTCATTATTATAATTAGAATCCCTTAGAATTTTTTTCAAATTGACACATCTAACTTTTAAATCTGATAGAGATTTACTTTGCTCAATTTTACTTAACTCGATTCTAACTTTTTTAGAATTGTCGCTTTGATCTTTTAGTTGCAGCAACAATGCTTTTAGTGAACGATCAAATTGGGATACATTCTCCCATTCTTTGGTCTGGCGCAACATAGATGTAAGGAGTACTTTCTTTTGCTTGGGTATGATCTTATATAGTGTATCTGGAAAATAAGAAGGTCTTACTCCAAAATAAAAAGAAGGAAGATCCAAGCCTCTTTTCTCTTGAAGTCTACGATAAGAATCCAAATAGTCTGCTCGCCCTACTTGGCTGCTCTCACCTTCAATAGACAACTGCGCAACAATCTGATCTCCAGGCGCAAGACTTTGCAACCAGAATGTAAATATCAAAATGACGAATACGGTAGGCACGATGAGCAAGATGCGTCTTACTACGTACCTCAACATAAACTACAGACTTGCGTTGGCATTGACAAAATACCCTGGACGAGCACTACTCGTTACAACGTCCATTTGCTTATCAACAATTAATCTTACTTGGGGAGAATATAAAAATACAGCTGGAACATCTCTATCTATTACAGTTTGAAAATCCATATATGCCTTCTTTCTAATCGTTTCATCTTTAGTATCACGTATCAACGATGTAAGTCTATCTGCATCGTCATTGGCATATCTTAAGATGTTGTCTTTACCTAATCCAATATTAGATGAATGAAAGTAAAGATAAGGATCATCCGAAATGGGAGAAACAGTCCTTGCACTTATAAGCATCTCAAAATCTCCAGTGGCCAGGTTCTCATCTCTAGTTGCTGCCCAAGGTTTTTCAACTATATTAATATTTATACCTGCTTTGTCACATGATTCTTTCATCACCGATGAAGCACCAACACTTAGTGAAGATCCGGTAATATGAAATCTCAGACTTAGATTTTCCTTTCGCCCATTTATAATTTTGTCTCTTGTACCATCTCCATCCGAATCTTGCCACCCAGCACTTTCCAAAACCTCAATTGCTTTTGCAACATTATATTCTTGTTCAGGTAAACCTGAATTGTATTGTGGCTTTGAAAAATGAATCGGCGAATTCAC
>CAZRXJ010000343.1:0-3532 GCA_964604025.1 uncultured Saprospiraceae bacterium
AGCCAGCGCTCTGTTGGCTTCCAGTTTGCTACTGAAGTAACCCAGTTTATATCTATACACATTTTTGTTAGGTACTTTTTCAATAACGAGCTCGCCGAGATCTTTCATATGATCAAATTGGCGATTAGAATCCGTCAAGGCTATAAATTGAATAGTTATATTTTCATTACCTGATGGATTAGTCGTCGTTGAAGCAGCAGAAGAGTAAGACCTCGTACTTTGATTAGAAAGAGACGTTGTGGTTGCTTGATTTTTCAACATGTCGATCTCACTCCTTTGCTTTTGAATCACCTGTTTTTGTACAGCTACTTGATTTTCAAGTTGAGATATTTTAGCCCCTGCTACGTTGGCAGTATTTGCACTTGTAGTATTAGCACTTGGTACATCGACTTTCTTCGTAGCCATGGTTGTTGAAGACTTAATATTGGTTTTTGGAGTAGCTTCAGCCATTTCTTTTGCAACACTTTTTTGAACTCTTTGGGTCTCAATAGGCGCAGACTTTGGTTGCTCAGGTTTTCCAACAATAGGAGATTCTTTTGCCATTACCTCTTTAGCATCTTCAACTGCCATTTCTTTTTTCTTAGCAGGTGGGGGAGGAGGAGCAATTTCCTTCTTGACCTCTGTTGGCATAGGCTTATTGTTGGTTTTTAATTCATCAACAGATTTGCCGTGTAATGAGGCATAAACAAACTTTTCAAACGCTCCTGTAGAACGAATATCAAAATTAGTCTTTACACCATTAACTATCTTTGAAGCTCGAGGTGATCGTAGTTCAATATTGATCATACTGACATTATCAGATATTGATCTGACTCGTACATGCCACTTTCCTCTGATGTCATCGGGTTCTAAAGCTGAGATTCCGTCTTTGACTCTTGAGACAACTACCCTTGAAGAAGGATCATCTACCGTGCCATCTTCATTTTCAACAGCAAATGATTGTCGGAATGAGATTAAATCAGAAGTTATAACACCGCTGCTCTTATCTTTCCAGAAGATAGGCATCTCTTCATCAGTGAAGATTTTTTCTACAGTTGCCCATGATTTGTCAAAGTTCGAATTAACCTGTACTTCAAACGGTTTTGCTTGATGAGTACCTGTAAGGGCTGTATAAGTTGGAGAACAAGATGATAGTATAAGAGAAAGGAATACTATCGCAATAGTTAGTTTAGACATTTTAATTTAGTTGATACTAACAACAATGTACTGTGAATTATAGCGATTCACAAAGTAATGCTGAGAAAATGATACATATTTTAATGTCTGATAAATTGTTTTCCTCAATTATACAATGCTTATTTACAGGCTATTACACAATAACATTGGCTTTTTTAGAGGTAAAAATTAACTACTAAAAAACCAAGATAAGTGCCTAATGCATTGCCTACGGTACCCAGTAAAATTGCTGGTAATAATAGGTCTTGTCTATCTAGACTTCTTGCAAGAGCAAGAGCAGATCCACTACCACCAACATTCGCTTGTGATGCGATAGCAATGATATCCCAATCTTGTTTGAAGATTGCTCCGATCCCAAATGTTACTAAGCCATGGATCAGAACGATCATACCGATAAAGATCAGCATGTGATAGGCAAGATCACCCATTTGCGGAAGCGTAGAAAAATCACAATATGCTCCGATTACTGCTAAGAACAAGTATATACCGATGATGCCTAGTACTCTTGAGCCTTTGATCTTTCTTAATGCGGGTATCTGAGCTAATACCAGACTTACGGTGGTCAATATCAATATTGAAGGAACAGCGACACCTCTGCTTCTAAGATAAGATGATACATGCTCAGCAATCAATAATGTAGCTAATCCTATCACCATGAGTATACTCAAGTGAAGTGGACCAACCGTCTCCGTGTCATCTTCTGCTTTCTGCCCCACATCTTTTTGGATAACACTGATTACCTTTTGCCGCTTGGCATACTTAGATAAGAACTTGGGTAAGACAATCGTAGATACCATCCAGATGGCCGTCCATATATTGTCGATGGCTACCGCTCCAGCGTAGAGATTGCCCTCTTCATTGATATCATATTCTAACGCTACAGCATTGAAGTTGATACTACCTCCAGTATAAGTGCCGGTGAACATACCCGCTATCTGAGGGAAGAAAGCACCTATATTTTCAGATCCACCTGCCACCCACCCACCGACTACAACACCAATTACTGTCGCTGCTGATCCTACTAAAAACATCAGCAATAAAGGCATACCTACCGACCTAATTGCTTTGAGATTACATTCTAATAGCAGGTAGAATATAGCGAGAGGAGCGATGTAATCAAATATGTGATCATATAACTTCGGAGGATGAGTAGAAGAAGGGATGATCCCTAGATTGGCTATAATAGCAGTAATGACGATGACTAAAGTCGCGGTTCCAAGATGTCTGAGTATAGTTCGATCAACTAACCATTCACATATGACGATGTTTAGAAATAAGATGCCAAGTACAAATATTTGGTCCTGCATGATCTACTTATACCTCAATATAGTGTTAATCTGTTATTGATTGACTCGTCTATCAGTGATATAAGAGATTACTTCGGAGAGCCAATATCACTATATCATTCTTATTGAATAGCTTCAATCTTTAGAAAAACGGCATTATATTGAGCTAAACACTTAGAATGTGAGCAATAAACTATGCCTTGAATGTGGAGATAAGTTTATAGGTAGACAGGACAAGAAATTTTGCGGTGACCAATGTCGGTCTGTGTATAACAATAGACTCAATAGTGATCACACTAACTTTGTGCGCAACATTAATAACATCCTGCGCAAGAATCGCCGAATACTAAAGAAGCTTAATCCTTCGGGCAAATCTAAAGTGCATAGAGATGACATGCTTGAGCTAGGATTTAACTTTAGTTACTTCACCAATGAATATGTGACAAAGGGTGGAAAGGTCTATCACTTCTGCTATGATCAGGGATACTTGTTACTTGACAATAACTATTACGCTATTGTTGAGCGACAAGCATACGTCTCTTAGCTGATAAGGATATCAGTTCCGACGGTTTTTGGTGAATTATGGGATAAGGGAGTGTAAAATTCTGATCGATAGTACGATTTTACTTAGCAGTATCTGTTGCCTTAATTTCAGACATGTACTGACGAAAGAAAAATAATACCGTTACTGCTCCGATCACTGCTACAACACCCTCAATAACATAGTTCTGTCCAGCGCCGCTAATCTCACCAGCAAATCCGCCAGTAAATGCGCCAACAATTGCTATCAATGCTGCAAAAATCCAATTGCGTTTGTCTAATGTAGGAATCACTCTTTTAGCGAGTATGCCAACAACAATTCCTACTGCAAGCCATAATAATAGAGTCATGATTTAAGTATTTTGTATGAAGTTACACCAACTAAAGAAAAATACCAACTAATAAACAATAAAATAAGCGGCCGCTTGTCAAAGTAGGACTTTTATACGTAAAATTATTATGATCATATCTAACTTCCACTAATATAACTTTTTATATATATTAAATACCCTTAATATGTATGAGGGGAG
>CAZRXJ010000344.1:0-3518 GCA_964604025.1 uncultured Saprospiraceae bacterium
TGTAGGTCCAGGTTCGGCTCGAGCCATTGAAAATCTCAGGTTACCAATGGATCGCCTGGATGGGATATTTATCACACATTGGCATGCTGATCACTATATGGATTTGCCTGAACTTGTTAATCGCACTTGGTTACTCAATCGAAGTAATGTGTTGCATCTTTATGGCCCTGATCCTTTGGATACGATCATGTCAGGTATGACCCAATTCCTAGGCATTGAGAATCAATTTAGAATAGACCACCATGGTCCTGAGATAATTGATTTTAGTCTTGCATTGCCTACGAGTCATCTCATATCGCTTGACGCAAATGGTTATCAGATGGTATATAATCAAGACGGTGTTAAGATCGAAGCATTCTCTGTTAACCATGAACCGATCAGCCCTGCTGTGGGTTATAGGGTGAGTTATAAAGGGAAGGTTCTTGTCATCAGTGGCGATACAAAGAGATCTGATCAAGTGATAAAGTACGCCAAGGATGCCGATATCTTGCTTCATGAAGCCTTGGCATTTGATTTAATTAAAAGAGCCATTGTTATCCAAAAAGAGCTGGAAAATATAAGAGCAGCATCAATATTGGAAGACATTCTAGATTATCATAGCAGCACTAGAGATGCAGCAGAAATTGCTGAAGCTGCAGGAGCAAAAAAATTAATCCTGACGCATCTGGGCCCTGCTCCTGAGAATCCGATAAGTAGAAGATTCTATGCACCTGATCTTGATAAAGTTTATAAAGGCTCCGTACTTTTAGCAGAAGATGGAGATATGTATACTATCGAATAACAAAATAAAAAATAGATATTATGACCAGAATCAAATCATTATTTAACCTTGAAGGTAAAGTAGCCATCGTTACAGGGGCCAGCAAAGGCATAGGAGAAGCGATGGCTAGAGGCTTAGCAGAACATGGTGCCAGTGTAGTGATCAGTAGTCGCAAGCAAGAAGCGGTGGAAGAAGTAGCTGATTTATTTAAAGCTGACGGATTAGAAGCAGTAGGCATCGCTTGTCATGTCGCTCAAGAAGCTCAACGTACTAACTTGATCGAACAGACAATTGCCAAATACGGACGTATCGATTGTATCATCAATAACGCAGGTACTAATCCCTACTTCGGACCTATTGAGGAGATGCCTATGGCGGCATATCAAAAGACGATGGATATCAATCTCAATGCACCATTAGAACTTAGTAAGTTAGCTTACCCACATATGAAAGCAGTGGGTGGTGGAAGTGTGATACATATCAGTTCTATAGAAGGGCTTCATGCTACTGCGGGTTTTGCGGCCTACAATCTTAGCAAAGCAGGGTTAGTCATGTTGGCACAAAATCAAGCCGCCGAATGGGGCAAAGACAATATAAGAGTCAACGTTATCTGTCCAGGTCTAGTAAAGACTAAATTGAGCACAGCATTATGGGCTGATGAGAATAATTTGAAAAAATTCAAAGCCAATATACCTTTAGGAAGGATGGCAGTCCCTGATGAGATGGCTGGCCTTGCAGTATTTTTAGCAAGCAATGCTTCTTCGTATATGACAGGTTCGGTATTGGTAAATGATGGTGGCATACTGCACGCACCTGTACTTACGTAATAAAACTATAATAAATATAAGTAAGAATGTAATTGTAAAGATTATGTTCTTGCTTTTTCTAATCATACAATTTAGAAAATGGATCTTCAAAGCTTCTCATTAGAAATTAGAAACCACGTAGCTCATCTCAATTTCAATAGACCAGAGAAATCAAATTCTCTTCATGATGAAGCATGGAAAGAAATGAAGGCTGTCTTTGAACATTTGGATGACAATCCTGAAGTGCGCGTAGTTGTCCTTGGTGGAGTAGGAAAAAACTTCTGTGCAGGTATAGACTTGTCTATGTTGATGGATATCAGCCGTCATGATCACATCACTTGTGAAGCGCGCAAACGAGAAGAAATAAGAAGTGTCATCTATCACTTGCAAGCTTGTATATCTGCAATCGAAAAATGCAGAAAACCTGTAATTGCGGCCGTCCATAGAGCTTGCATTGGAGGAGGAGTAGATATCATTTCCGCATGTGATATCAGATACTGTACTGATGATGCTTTCTTCTGTATCAAAGAAGTAGATATGGGATTAGTGGCCGACATAGGTACGATGCAGCGCTTACCCAAGATATTAGGAGCTGGCATGATGGCAGAAATGGCCTATACAGGTCGCCATGTATATGGACCTGAAGCTAAAGAGATAGGTCTTACCAATAAGTCATATACCTCTAAAGAAGAGATGATCTCAGAAGTTACAAAGATAGCAGAGACAATAGGAGAGAAGTCACCATTGGTGATCCGAGGTACCAAAGAAATGCTTCTTTATACCCGAGACCATAGTGTAGATGAGTCTCTTAAGTATATGGGTACTTTCAATGCTGCTTTTTTAATGTCTGATGATCTTAAAGAATCGTTTGTGGCACAGATGAGTAAGAAGAAACCTAATTATCAAAACTAGCTGAGTTCATTATATCTGAGGTGCTGCGCCAATTTGAGTTTCAAGTGATGCTATGATATGTCTTCTTTTATCTGATTAAAGACTTGAAGAGATTCATTGAATTGTGCGAATTCTTTGTCTTTCATAGCTATCACGATAAAAGAAAGATCTCTTTTCTTTATTGACCGAGTATCACCTAAGATTTTTTGACTATCTTTTATATCTGAATTCCATTATTGACTTGTTCCTTTTATAGTATGCTAATTTTGATCCTCTTGCCAAAACCACCCTCTATAATTTTTTTTAGTGTAGCCAATTCGATTTCATTTTTTTTGTTTTCTAATTTAGAGATATAGTGTTTTGTTGCCCCACTTTTGAATGCCCAGGCTATAACTTTCTTTCTTTGTGATTTTGGAATATACCCAGAGTAAGTTTCGAGTGACTCAATCTCTATCAGTTCTTCATATTCGGCAATATCGCATGAAAATAAGGTAGACTATGATCTTGAGCGTCTATGTATAGTTTGATTGAGTCAATTATCTTGATACATGACATCTCAATCAAACATATATCATGTTGTCTAATTATATAACACTTTGATTACCAGGTTTGTGATTTTAGATTACCTTTTATCTCTCAATCTTATTCACTATGCCTAATTTTCCGCAACATCAATATACCGATCTGCTCCGCTCGTGATTTTGCCAGATCTGCTTTTGGACCTTCATAGTTATGATCGATAGACTCTTTCCAAAGAGATAGCCATTTTTGCATGTGAGCATCGCTGATCTTCATTTTATCATTAAGAGCTATGTGTTTTATCATAGGATTATCGCGATAATCATTGGTGTCAAGGAGTATAGAAGACCAAAATCTAGTAATCTTTGGTAGGTGTTCTTCAAGACTCAATTGTATCGCTTCAGTGAAGAAAGGACCGATATCTATATCTACCATCGCTTTTTTATAGAATGATGCAACCAGCATCTCAATATGCTGTACTTCTTTGATGTCTTCTTTCTTTTTTTTCAAATTAATTCTTTGAATAGTGAGTACAAAGATAC
>CAZRXJ010000345.1:0-3505 GCA_964604025.1 uncultured Saprospiraceae bacterium
GCAAAGGACTTGTCCTAAGGCCCACATCTCCTCTGATACCTTCTTCTTTCTCTTGGACTAAGCCAAACATGCCATCTAACGCCTTAGCATTAACATGATCATCAAGTTCTGGGTTGAGCTTCTTTTGAAAGGGTATTTTGTTGTATGCTGTGACAGCAGAAGTCCATAAAGATCGAGCATCAACCTCGTCAAGTGCTGCTTGGATCACTGGCATAAACTCCGCGTATAATTTATCACGTGATGTTCCTTCTAGATATCGAGTAGCTGCATCTTGCTCTCCCATTAAGATATTAGTAGCATCATCAATTGTCATCTGCTTGATAGCGTCAAGAAATATAGGTCCAGCCTTCTTGGCGGCGAGCTCTGCGGCTTCATTCATCTTATTGATGAGATCGGTCTCTACATTCTGAAATCCAGGTACCTTAGAGACAGTAGATACAACTTTACTAGCTTCTTCAGGTATCAATACCTTATATGAACTGTTGAGATAACCACCCTGTGCAGATAGTGACTCCACAGCATCATTTACACCTACTTGTAGTGCCTCTTTTAAACCTCCTCCTATGTCAAGCCCTGCATCGTCAATTCCTACTACCGACTTAGCTTTATCTAATAATTTGCCAAACTGACCATAACAAGGAGCGATGCTCATAGATACAGCCATAGATATAATTAATAAAATTCGCATGTGTTTTCCATTTGATATTTAAACTCTATAACCGCTAGCTTCGTTGCATGAAAGGGCATTTTAACGAAAGTTTATCTTACTCATATCTATCATTTGACGTAAGTCTATCCTCTAAATAAACGAGAGATATCGTTACCCACAACCAGGACCATCAAACTCATCAGCAGTACAAATCCAGCCAATGTAGCATACTCTACAATCTTATCACTTGGCTTGCGTCCCGTGAGTACTTCGTATATGAGAAACATCACATGACCACCATCTAATGCTGGTATAGGCAACATATTCATAAACGCTAGTATCAAAGACAACATAGCCGTAAGATTCCAGAAGTGTTGCCAATTCCACCGATTAGGATCAGGGCCTTTGAACATCGTAGCAATCATGACCGGGCCTCCTACAGATTCTTTTACTTCAAGGTCACCAGAAAACATTTTTCCAAATGCCTTAAATTGTTCTTTATAAAAGTCCATCGCTCTTGTCCATCCACTGGTCATCGCTGCCGCAAATGAATATTGAGTGTGCTTAGTATCAAAAAAGTGAGTCAATGGATAATTGTAGATACCCAATCTACCTAAAGAATCTAAAGTCACACTAAGAGCCAAGGTATCACTCCCTCTTAATACTCCTACTTCTATCTGCTTGTTAGCTGCATCCTTGGCGATAGATGTATATTGGTCATAGAAGAAAGCATCTTGACCATCCAAAGAGATAATCTGATCATCGACTTGGATACCTGCTTTGTCAGCTGCATAGCCAGGCGCTAACTTACCTATAACAGTAGGTATCCTTGCTTCAAATAATGACTTATCCTTATTGTCATAACTTGTCAATATCTTAGCCATGTCCGATGGCAGATCAATATCAATCGTTCTTCCTCCTCTTTCAACTTTTATACTTTCTATCTTATCAACTATGATGTGTCTGATTACTTCTGAAGGGCCAAATTTTTCTAACTCATAAGATCCTACAGAAAGTAACTTGTCACCATCTTGAAGTCCCATCTCTTTGCCTAGTTCACCAACAGCAACACCAAAAGAAGCATTTTCATTAGGTAAAAATCTTTCTCCCCACAAAAGATAGATCATACCGAATAGCATAATCCCTAAAACAAAATTGACCGTAACACCACCCAGCATGATGATCAATCTCTGCCATGCTTTTTTAGATCTAAACTCCCAAGGTTGTGGAGGACCTGCCATCTGCTCCTTATCAAAACTCTCATCGATCATGCCAGCTATCTTGACATACCCCCCTAATGGCAACCAACCGATACCATATTCTGTGTCTCCTTTTTTCATCTTAAAAAGAGAAAACCATGGGTCAAAAAACAAGTAAAACTTTTCAACTTTAGTCTTGAACCATCTTGCTGGAAAGAAGTGCCCACACTCATGTAGTACAATGAGTATAGAAAGAGAAAGCACAAACTTTCCTAACATGATTAACGTCTCCATATTTATCTTTTAATGGGATGGTGTATATAGTATAATATCCTCTATATCTACGCTTGACATATCACAAATCTTTTTAATAAGATATGAGCGCGCCAAAGGTATGTATATCTTTACATAAATATTGATCAAGCTATTATCCTGATATATGAATGTGTTTTATAGCACTGATATTATAAACAATAAGATTATCCTCAGAGATCAAGAGGCACAACATTGTACTAAAGTCTTGCGCAAAGGTCGAGGAGAGCAGATACACATTATCGACGGTAAAGGGAGTAGATATACATGTGAGATCATTGAACAGAAAAGAACTACGGTAGAATTGATTATCATATCTTCTACATACAACCCACCCAATCTATTGTTTCCACATCTTGCATTTGGATTGATTAAAAATCAGACCCGTCTTGAGTGGATGCTCGAAAAGATTACGGAGATAGGCGTTGGTAGGATTACTCCGTTGATCTGCCAAAGATCAGAACGAAGTACTATAAAATACGATCGTATAAAAAAGATAATAGTCAGTGCTACAAAACAATCGCTACATCACTATATACCTGCTATCGACCAACCTATACCATATGCAGCATATATCGCATCAACGGATAGAACTAAGAAGTATGTAGCTAGTCTTCATCAAGACGCCAAAGAACTTGCTACCGTCGCGAATCGCCATCAGCCATCGGTTATCTTAATCGGCCCTGAAGGTGATTTTTCTGAAGACGAAATAAAACATGCTCTTGAAAAAGGATATACACGGGTCAACCTTGGATCAAGTCGATTGAGAGCTGAGACAGCATGTATAGTTTCTTTAACCCTTTTAGGTCTTGGATAGGGATGATATGATTTTCAATTTATACTTTTAACATTTAAAACTAATTGACAATGAATATAAGACATGGCTTTCTGTTGTTAGTGTTAAGCACTTTTGTGATCAGTCAATCCAGCATTGCTCAGACTTCTTTTGGGATAAAAGCAGGGGTAAGCGTGCCTAACTTGTCAAGTGACTCAGACAATATTTTCACACAAGAATTTGGTTCTATATCCGCCTTGGGTATTGGTTTCTTCATTAACATCCCAATAAGCAGTAGTTTCTCCTTTCAACCTGAACTTCTTTATGCCGTTAAAGGTGGACAACGCAATGGATTGCAACCGATACCAGACACGAGAGTACCACCTGCATTAGGTGCTTTTCTACCTGAAGGCTTGGTGCCCTACGCACGATTTGATAATAAATCAGTCTTGAATTATATAGAGATCCCGCTTTTACTAAAATATACGACTCAAGGGAGAAAAGGCATATCCATCTTCGGTGGGCCATATATTGGATTTATAGCAGGAGCATCGCAAAGAGTGAGTGGCG
>CAZRXJ010000346.1:0-3498 GCA_964604025.1 uncultured Saprospiraceae bacterium
ATCTAGGCTCTCTTTTAAGTTTCTATTCAGTCTAAATCAATAACATAAGCAAATAAATCAGACTAAATGATTCTGAGATACTCCAAATTATCCCTTTGTATAGCAGTGGTAGGGATGCTTTTATCATCATGTGGTAGAGATAACGGCGGACAACTAGTAGGTGTCCAAGACCGACCTAACTGGAAGGGACCCATCAATCCTGTTGGGATGGTATATGTACCATCTGGTAATTTAACAATAGGTCAAAGTGATCAGGATATTTTTAGTAGCTACACACAAAGACAGAAGACAGTGTCGATGACGGGTTTCTACATGGATGAGACTGAGATCACTAATAACGAATATCGCCAGTTTGTTAATTGGGTTCGTGATTATAAGGCTCATGAGATCATGGGTGACTTCATAGAAGATGACTATGGCAATGAAGAGATCGATCTGGAGTTAGAGTTGGATTATGAAGATGAGACTCTTGATGAGTTATACTACACCAAAGACATGTCACTGAGTGGTAGAAGAGAATTCAACAATGATGAGTTAATGTATACTTATGATTGGATTGATTGGAAGAAAGCTGCAAGAAGTAGATCAGGTGTATCGAGAAGCGAAGTAATAGAGAAAAAAGAAGTTAATGTATACCCAGACAGATTTGTTTGGATACGTGACTTTGCATATAGTTATAATGAGCCTTTCACGAGACATTACTTAGAGCACCCTTCACTGGATGATTATCCTGTAGTCGGTGTGACATGGCCTCAAGCAAAGGCATTTTGTCATTGGAGAACAAAGATCTGGAATGACGAGCGCGGTGCAGAACAAGCACTGATTGAAGATTTTAGACTTCCTACGGAGTTTGAGTGGGAGTATGCAGCGAGAGGCGGGAGAGATATCTCACCATATGGATGGGGTGGCTATTACGTGCGCAATGCTAAAGGATGCCTTCTAGCTAACTTTAAGCCAGGTCGCGGTAACTATAGAGAAGACGGTGGAGAACGTACCGTAGCCGTTGGATCTTACTTCCCTAATGATTATGGGCTGTTCGATATGTCTGGTAATGTATCAGAATGGACGGAGACAGCATATTCTCCAGGTTCTTATAATGTCATACACGATCTTAACCCTGATGTCAAGTATGATGCTAAGGATGATGATCCTGCTAACTATAAGTTGAAAGTACTTAGAGGAGGATCATGGAAAGATGTTTACTACTTCTTACAGACACATACAAGAGATTATGAATATCAAGATAGTGCAAGATCTTATATCGGATTTAGATGCGCTATGACATTCTTACCGAGATCACTTAATGATTTCTAATGGTGATCTAATCAATCAACCATTTCAAAAAAACAAAACGACTTTTAAAACCTCAATTATTACAACAATTAAAATCAATTACAATGAGTTTAACACATTCGTCAGGTTTCAAATACTTCAAAAATCTTATTATCGGAGTAGGTGCAGCCCTAGTTATGATGGGAGCCCTTTGGAAAATCCAATCTTGGGAGATGCCTAACATAGCTGGTCAAAAAATTGACCTTTTGACAATCGGCCTTGTAGTAGAAGCAGTTCTATTCTTCTTCTTAGGAGTTATAGGACCTGAAAAAGAATATTACTGGGAAAAGTTATATCCAGGATTAGATAAATATAATGCAGGTATCCAACCGCTTAGCGCTAGCACTGTAGAATTGGCAGAAGGCCCTTCAAGAGCACTTAATGCAGAAGCAGTAGAGAACTCCTTAGGTGGCATGCTTGGCGAACTTCAGAATATGTCTGCCAGTCTCGGATCGCTGAAAGCACTTCAAGAAGTGGATTTCTCTGAGACATCAGCACAGCTAAAGTCTGCTCACAACTTCTACACTAAGTTGAACGAAGCTATGGAGACTTTATCCGAGACAGTTGATGATACAAAGATGTATAAGGAGCAGATGTCTTCCCTTACAAGAAACTTGTCATCACTTAACGGTGTGTACGGTAACGTATTGAATGCATTTACTGTGAAGCAGTAAGGGTTCTTATTTTATTATCCCTTAATTATTAAGAAATGAGTATACCAAAGGAACCCCGTGCCCTGATGATCAATATCATGTATTTGGTATTGACCGCGATGTTGGCACTTAATGTATCTGCAGAGATCTTCAATGCTTTTAAGATTGTAGACAAAGGATTGATCAAGTCAAATGAAGCACTTGTAGAATCTAATGATGCACTTCCACAAGCGATTAGAGATGGAGCGAAAAAGAAAAACACACTTGCTAAATATGCAGAGTTGATAGATCCAGCAAGATCTCAAGCCAAAGAAATGAATGATTACCTCGAGAATATCATGGAAAAATTGATAGACATGAGTGGTAACCAAAATGGCTCATATGATCCAGGAGACTATGTGGAGAAAGATGGAAAACCTACAACTAATCTTCGAGGAAAGAAGAATAAAGACGTCACTACCAGAATGTTAGTGAAAGAAGGAGTAGGTGAAGAGATGAAGCAGAAGCTCAATGATTTTAGAGCGAACATCTTGGCTATGGTTGATGAAGAGGATAGAGCAACTATGGAGGCTCAACTTCCTTCTATCGTCGATGACAAAACTTGGAAAGACAAGTATGGAGGTCAGACTGGAAATCATACATGGTCTTCTTTCAACTTCAAGCAAATGCCAGTTCAGGCAGTACTGCCCATTCTTAGAAAATTTCAGAATGATGTCATCAGTACAGAGTCATCTTTCTTGAATTACTTAGCAGGTGAAGTAGGAACTACAACAGATGTTGTTATTGACAAGTTTACTGTAGTGTCTGCGCCAGATAAAACCTATGTGATAAAAGGTGAGCCTTTTAAGACAGATGTATTTATCAGTGCGAGTGCTTCAGCCGAGTCTAACACAGGTATGGCACTGAGCGTAAATGGCAGACCATTGACTTTAGATGCTGATGGCGTTGGATCATTTACTCAAAATGCTTCAAGCGTAGGTAAAAAATCATACAAAGTAGAAGGATCTGTAACTAATCCAGTAACTGGTGAAGTTCAGAGATTCAATAAGACATATGAGTATGAAGTAGGTGAGCGATCAGCTACCATCTCAGCGTCTAAGATGAATGTATTCTATATAGGTGTGGATAATCCAGTGGAAGTATCAGTTGCTGGTGTACCGTCTAACAAGGTGAAGGTCAATATGACTGGAGGTGGTGGTAACATCAACAGAAATGGTGACGGTACGTACAATGTGAAGGTAACAAAGCCAACAACGCCTGGAAATTTTGCAAAAGTGAATATATCAGCTGAAGGATTTACAGCAAGTAAAGACTTTAGAGTAAAGAGAATACCTGATCCAGTTCCAAAACTTTCTAAAAGTCGAGGTGGAGCTATGCCAAGTGGTCCATTTAAAGCTCAACAAGGAATATTACCTGAGCTTGAAGGATTTGACTTTGATGCCAAATGTAACATTGCAGGCTTCAGAGTAGTAAGAGTACCAAGAAGAGCAGATCCAGAAGTAGCTAACAATCC
>CAZRXJ010000347.1:0-3491 GCA_964604025.1 uncultured Saprospiraceae bacterium
CCCAGACCCATCCTTCTTGATCGGCGTACTTTATGCGACACCACTGCCCCATCTCTCCATCAAGCAGTAGTTGTCTTTCATCATAGTATAATATACTTACTTGACTGCCGGTAGGAATTCTAATAACAATCTCACTTTCAAGTGATGCTGCAGATCTCATATTTAGAGTATTGGAAGTAGTATTGATAATACCCTTTTGATATCCATCTCCATTTTGGCATTTTTCAAGATCTGAAGAAAGATTATTTATAATCACTTCCTTTTCTTTGACTAAGTATATGAGTTCTGATTTACTCAATCGTCTTATATCACCTTCCTCCATGTCTGAGGCAAATAAATTTTTCAAGACCTCAGCTGGTGATTGCTTCTTAATGACTGAATATCCCAAGAGCACAACAACAAGTCCAAAAACAATGAAGCTTATCCAAGGCCAAACCTTAGATCTCTGACTATATGATCTGCGACGAGCCATTTATAATTATTGAACAGATTGATACATCGATTTAATCTGATCAAGTGTGTGTTTACTTGACAATCCCGCTTGTATAACATACTGCTTATCCCCTCTTATCTTGACATGACGAAAATCATAGTTTATATAGTTTTCATCTACTTTCTTTTCAAATATGAAGCCGCCAGAATCCTCACTTACTATTTTGGAAAAATATTTTGATCCTTCTATTTCTTCCTTAATTGTGCTTATAGCTTTGGAGGCTTCCAATTGAGTGGCTTCAGATTCAAATATTTGAATAGAATATCCATCTTCATTTTTAACTGTAACATCCTTCATCAACCCTAAGTCACTCGATGATATCTCTACCCCTTCGGGTGCATTGATCTTAAGAGGAAGCCCTTCGGATAATAGATCCAAAGGCCTGAGAGGTGGGCCGGAAGGCTTACATGATATAAATCCTAAAAGTAGGATCATTAGAAGATTGTTGAATGGTCTCATATTATTAGACTGGGCTTATGTAACTAGTCTTTGCAACGATTGGCTAATATAGGACAACGTCTAGGTATTATCACTAGAGGTTAACCCCTTAGATAATTCAGACATACATAAGAGTAAAGAGGGGTTTCCGCTTTGTATTGGCAAAAACCCCTCAGATCACCTATTTCTTATGCTCTTACAGAGCTGGAATACGAAGAATCTGTCCCGGATATATTTTATCTGGATGAGAAAGCATCGGCTTATTGGCTTCGAAGATGGCGTTATACTTCATAGGATCTCCATAGACCTCCTTTGCAATCTTGGAAAGTGAGTCACCACTTTTTACTTCATGAAATATTGATTCTGGCTCAGGGTTAAGAACAGAGATATTATCAGATACTGCGCCTATACCATCGACATTACCCAATGCCAGAATTATCTTTTCTCTGTTAGCATTGGTATCTGTGTTTCCCTCAACGATCACTTGTTCAGCTAGCTCGATCCTTAATCCATTAACTGGAATACCCAGTTCGGCTACCGTATTGTTCAATGCTTGAATTTTTGTTTGTTCAGCAGTCAAAGTAGGAGCAGTCTCTTTGCTACCAAAAATCTTCTTACCTGCTCCTTTAATAAAAGAAAATAAACCCATGTTTTTAGATATTTTTAATATTGAAAAAAATGTCTTGCTTAGACATTTATATAATGAACAAAATCCATCGATAAGTTCCTAATCAATGAAACAATAGTTAGTAAAATCAGCTTAGATCTACAATCTATCTTAATGCAAAGTTAACATTGCATTTTTGAATTTCATATCTCACGTCATTTAAACAACCGCATAGTGAATCAACAATACACCGTTGTCATAAGTTGTGACATGTTTTCTTTCTAATTTCACTCCTAGTAATCTTCCATTGAATATAGGGATGCCACTTCCTATAATGATCGGGCAGTACTTCAGATGAACTTCATCTATCAATCCGTGACCCAGTAAGAAGGATGCAAGTATGCCACCACCACATAGATAGATCGGCGTACCACTTTGCTCTTTAAGCTCAATTACATGTGACACTACATCATCTCTGACTACATATAGATTGTCATCTTTCTTCTTAAAATCCAGTCCACTGCTATAGACATATGTGTTCATATGTGGATATGGATTATCACCTGGATTTAGTCCATACTTATAGCCAAATTCATAAGTTCTTCGGCCCATTATAGCCGTATCATACTCCGTCAAACTTTGGATATAATCCGGTATATGATCTCCTTCTGTGGGAAATAGTTCGATATTATCATTTTCTTGAGCGATGTATCCATCTATGGATATGGCTACATGGTATATTAGCTTACGAGTCGACATAAAAAACTATATGAATATTAAGATTGCAAAGGTTGAAATAATTCCGCTACAGATTGAACTAAAAGAACCTTTTATAATATCTATTGGTCCTCTGACTCATGCAAGTATCACTGTTGTAAAGATCTATACCGATCAAGGTGTATATGGCACTGGTGAATGTTGTCCATATCGCACCATTCATACAGAAAAACAAGAAGAGTCAGTGGCATCAGCTCGTCATTTGGCGAAAGCCATAATAGGCAAGGATCCTAGACAAATAATGAGGATCGTCAAAATAATGGATCAACTTATCCCCAAGCATGCTTCTATTAAGGCAGCTTTTGATATGGCCCTATTTGATATTAATGCCAAGTTAGCTAACCAACCACTGTATCAATATCTTAATGGAGATCCAGATAAAAAAATATACACTGACATGACAATCAGCTTGATGGATGCTGACGATATGGTTCATAAAGCTCTTGTCAACAAGAAGGCTGGATTTCCAATACAAAAGGTAAAATTAGGTGATACAGATAGCCACAACGACGTGCAAAGGATAATGGCGATACGCGCTGCGGTAGGTGATGGATACCCACTTTGTCTAGATGCCAATCAAGGATGGAATTATGAAGGTGCTATCAGTGCTCTAAATGCTATGCAAGAATTAAATATCTCTCACTGTGAGGCACCAATCTTTAGTGGCAATCATGAACAATTAAAGGCGATAAGAGAACAGTCACCGATCCCTATAATGGGTGATGAATCCGTCTTTAGTCCACAAGAGGCTTATAATATGCTGTACAAGGGATGTATAGATCAGATCAACATTAAACTGGGAAAATCAGGTGGTATACATCATGCCATGAAGATCGCAGCCATAGCTGAATCTGCGAATGTGAAGTGTCAAGTTGGATGTTTCTCAGAAACAAGATTGGGTATTACTGCATTAGTACATTTCTCTATGGCATGGGATCATATTATTCACCATGACCTGGACGCGCCATTGATGCAATCTGAAGACCCGATTATCGGAGGGATTGCATATAGAGATGATTGGTCTGTGAGTGTCTCAGATGCTCCAGGAATAGGGGCATCGTATGATTCATCATTTCTTAATCAGTGGAAATCTATAGAAATTGAGTGATTATGATCTTTTTTGGCTGTTAAGATGCTGTATATTAATAAATATACGTTAGTGCTATATAGTCGAGA
>CAZRXJ010000348.1:0-3489 GCA_964604025.1 uncultured Saprospiraceae bacterium
ACAAACACTTAGCGCATGTCTCCCAGGGTAACAAGATCGCTTATGAGAATAGGGTCAAGCCAAATTTTGAAAAAGATAAAGGGCGCACTTTTCAATCTAAGGAAGAAGTAGACAAAGCTATGTCGGATGATCCTCATTATCAGATATGGTCTGCTATGCGAAGATCAACTATGGAGATGCGGCAACAAGCTGGTAGATCACTGACATATAGACAAGGACTTGAGCTGCGGGAAAAAGTTGAAAAGTTAAATGCTCAAAAACCAGAGACCCTTATACTTAATGACCAAGTCAAAGTACCATCTTATCTCATGGCTGTAGATAATCACCTCATGCCTGGAAGTTATCACACTGAGTTATTTGATGGCGATGTCTCAAATGCTGCCAATTATGATGGAGGCCTATTTGTAACAACGGCAGGGCTCTTGGGTAAGTACAGTGATGGTGGCGGCAAGGCCATGGCCGATTGGATGACAACAACCTATCCTGATTTTAAACCCAAGAGAATCTTGGATATCGGGTGTGGCATGGGACACAATGTACTACCGATCGCAAGGAGATACCCAGATGCAGAAATCATAGCCATCGACACTGGTAAACCAATGTTAAAGTACGGACATGCGCGGGCTGTGGCACTTGGTTTTGACAATGTAACATTCATGCAAGCAGAGGCATCTAACTTACCTTTTGATGATGCTTCATTTGATTGGATTCAGACGACAATGTTCCTCCACGAGACAGGAGGCAAGTCTATCTATAACATCATGCGAGAAGTACATCGTACTCTTAAACAAGGTGGTATAACCATGCATATCGAGCAACCACAATATACAGATGACATGAGCTTCTATGAACAGTGGATAAGAGACTGGGACGCATACAATAACAGTGAACCATATTGGTCTAAGATGCATGATATAGATCCTAAGGACTTGATGGAAGATTGTGGCTTTGACAGAAATGAATACATGCAGATCGGTGCTAAGGCTATAAATGACCTTGATGATGGAAGTCAAAAATCAGATGAACCCGAAGATCATGGTCGATCACCCATTTGGAATGTTTTTGGTGCTTGGAAAAGATAATTATAAATCAACAATGCATATCTCTTTTGTTCTATAATTCAATTATTCTATAACTCAACTACTGATACGCGTGAATAAAGAAAATCCTGAAATAGACTATATATCAATTGCTTCCAACAAGCCCAAGGGAAAGAGGCCTTACTTTTTTAAAGACCCCGCAGTTGAAAGAGTACTTAATATTACTATGGCTATTGGGATGGAGTTAGCTGTCGTTAGAGAACGTATGGATTCATTAGAGCGCATACTTGAAGCCAAAGGTATAATGACTCGAGAAGAATTAGAAAACTTTGTTCCTCCTTCTAAAAAAGTCGCAGACGAACGTCAGCAATGGCACAGTGAATACATCAGTAGAATCTTACGTATCGTCCAACAGGAAATGGAAGAACTTGAAAATCCTGATAAGACACTTCAGGAGATAGCAGATGATATAGATAAGATGTAATGGTATTAGCAAAACGAGTAGAGAAGTTCTGGGACTCTGTGAAGAAGAAAGATATGTCGGGCATAGAAGAAGCATATGTGCCTTCTGAACAAACATATGTTATACTTGAAGGCCCGAGATATTCGACATTGGGCGTCGCTAAAATTTTCAAAGGATGGAAAGACTTTAGCGATTCGCCGATAGGACTATTAAGTATGGATTGGGTAGAAGGTCCATATGAGGAAATCGAAGGTAACATGGGATGGGTAGGTGGCATCACTGATATTGCAATCTCCGTAAATGGAAAGAAATTCACAACTAGATTCAGGTGTACATTTGTAATGGCACTTGTTGATGGAGATTGGAAGATAAAACACGAACACGTATCAGCACCTTTAGAAGATCCTTACGGTATAGGTGATTGGCTAAAGAATTAAAAGATGAATGCACTTATCGTTCATGCTCATGAGAATCCAGATTCTTTCTGTAGTGCATTAGCTAATAAAGCTATGTCTACTTTGCAAAGTATAGATTACAAAGTTGTAATATCAGATTTGTATGGTATGGGTTTTGATCCAGTTGGATCAAAGAAAGATTTCACAACACTTAGTGATAGTGATTATTACAAATATCCAATGGAACAACTCAATGCTTCTCAAAATAATCTTTATAATCTCGCGCTTAAGGATGAAATGGAAAAGCTTAATCATGCAGATCTTCTAATATTTAATTTTCCTATGTGGTGGTATAGTATGCCTGCCATACTCAAAGGATGGGTAGATCGTGTTATGGCATATGGCGTAGCTTACGGGGCTGGATGTGAAGACAAGTTCAAAGGTCGTCAGGCATTGATTACTGTTACAACGGGCAGCCCTAAAAAAACCAATGATGATATCGAAACCGATCGCATATTAGAAAATGTTAGTAATGGAATATTAAAATATGTTGGATTTGATCTTATCCCTTCATTTGTAGCCTATGGCGTCTCACGTATCAGTCAGGAAGAAAGAGAACAGATTCTACATAATTACAGTGCCTATCTCATAGACAATCTTAGTCAATAATCTTAGGTGATCTAAAGAATACTGGATATAGCAAGCCATTGGCTATAGCCACGATAGAAAAAGTTATCAGTGCATCAATCATAGCATAGATATAGAATGTCCTGATGCCATCTATATAGTGATTCATATATACAGCAGTGACGCTTATGAAAAACAAACACATCAATCCATATATCTTAAGACTCTTCAATATCATTTTGCCAGATATACTCGGGTGTAAGAGATGAAAGATCCAAGTGGCACAAAACCAAACCATGAAATTATAGAAGAACGATGAAGTCCAATCTGATGATGTGAACTGACTATTAAAGCACGAAGTAAAGTCTATCATGGGTTGATGCATGGACTCCATTATTGTAATAGCCTCTATAGGTCCTCCTAAGGCATATCGGATGATGTTAAGAATGATAACAAGTCCTGTCAATTTCAAAGTGTCCTTCATACCAGAGGAATTTGATTAAAGATATTGTCAATTGTTGAGACAAAATGCTGTTCTTCAGCCTTATCCTGCTCCTCCGTTGATATGTATACATTCACTCGTGATGTGAGAAGCCCCATCACTTAAAAGAAACATGATCACATGAGCTATCTCAAGAGGTTGCGCTATATGGCCGAGTGGTACGAGTTTTTTATAATTATCAAGATTCACTCTGGTCGTACCATCTTCTTTTTTCAAAAATGATGTATTTACTGCTCCAGGGGCAACGCAATTCACTCTGACATGTGGAGCCAACTCTACTGCTAGAGTTTTAGTTAAGCTAACGATCGCTGCTTTAGATGCAGCGTATGGGCCATAATTTTTCTGACCTATGAATGCAAGTCCCGATGACATATTGACGATGGCAGGTTTATGCTCTTTATCTAATAATGAAGTAAATACTTGACAGCTATGAAGGCAACTTAGAAAACTAATATCATAAGT
>CAZRXJ010000349.1:0-3488 GCA_964604025.1 uncultured Saprospiraceae bacterium
TCCTGACTCTGATACCCCGAAAACACTACAAATAATACAATTAAAACCGGCAAGGCCAAAGCGTACTTCAGCCAAGCCGACTGTCCGGATTTTTTCTGATACATCATGTTTATTCTTTTTTTAATGTGTGAATGAAAAAAGTGATGAGCTAAAGCAACTTGTATTCCGGACAGTGATTGCTTTAGTAATATGTTGCCATATATCTTACGGCTTGTATGTTCTAATACTACAGCGTCAGCTAAGTATTCGTGAGTTTGTCTGATGGCGGTCTTGTAGAGATAGATGAGTGGATGAAACCAAAATATTATATTGATCACTTCTATAATTAGAACATCAATACTATGCCTACTTTTTACATGAGCAAGCTCATGTTTTACGATGTCATTGATATCATCTTTAAGTGGAAGTGATGCGCTGATGAATATGACATTGAGAAAGGAAAAAGGTAGATGTGGTTGGACAGTATTTACAACAGTGTGATGATCATGTTGTGTCTTGTGACCAGTTTTATAAAGATTATAGATTGTAAAAATCCCTTTTATAAATCGCGTGAAGAACAAAGACAGACCTATCAAATAAAAAGTGAAGAGAGTATATGTGATAATGCTGTGCCAATCTGTAGTCTGCTCAATCACAGTATCTGCGATAAAAGCAGGTGCTTCCTTGACAACATATATCAGCGGTGCTACATCAGCAACTTCTTCTTGATGGAGTTCTATATCTATATACTTGAGTAGCGGGATAACCAAACCCAGTAAGAGTCCACTGAGTAAGTACCAACGATTGACACGGTAGAACGTGACCTTTCTGAGCAGGACAAAGAAGATGACATAGAACAAGGACCAGCACAGTGTGACTTCTAAGAGATATTGTAACATCGTAGTGAGTTGAGTGATTATAATATGGACTTAGTCCTTGTCTTCTTCGAGTTTATGTATTAACTGACCAAGATCTTTGATACTAAGATCATTCTCCTCTACGAGAAACGATACCAATTCATTCATCGACCCCTCAAAGTAATTGCTGACGAGTTTCTTAACGGAAAACTTAGTGTACTCCTTCTTCTCTATAATTGGAAAATAGACATGTGTCCGACCATAGGCTTTATAATCCACAAAGCCTTTCTTTTCTAAGATTCGGACGATGCTGCTGATTGTACTATGTGGCGGATGCGGCTCGTCCATCTGCTTTATGAGCATAGATACGGTAGAAGGTTCTTCTTGATCCCAGATCATATGCATGATCTCTTCTTCTGCCTTTGTTAACTTAGGGTAACTCATAGTACTTCTATTCTAATCATTAATTAATCTATACATCTTCCATCCAATCCTGGTATGTCTGTTCCGTGTTAGCTTCAGAAGCTGTCGATCTCTGATGTCAACAGGATGATTCACTCGCCTCTTAATGAGATGTTCATGACAGCATATCTATAACTGGTGATTCAAATGTATAACGTAAAATACAGTTATGCAACTAATTATTCAATTTTAATTAAGTTTTGTGCTCTTAAAAGAACCTCTAAACTGATTTTTTCACAGATATTCCATGTACATTGAACATCCTGCATAGATTTATTGATATTAAACTATAAGCTATGGATGCCCTGGGTTTTTTAGTGTTTGGATGCTTGTTTATGGCAACCCTATTCAGATCTTTATTTCGATTATTTAATCACGACTGGGACAAGACCGGTTTTTCAGGGATTGAAGTACTTAAGATTATGAAGTGGCCGATCTTTAGTTTTATCCTGCTTTTATTATTCATCGCTTATGGTCTTCCATTGATCAAACCAAACTCATGACGATAGAGGAGTCATCTGTCATCACCTCTGATCAAGTCCACCTTTCAACCTTAGTGATTACTCCCGATATAACTTCAAAAGGTGTCATACAATGTCATGCGGGTACTGTCGTCCGCAAAGAATATTATCTGAAGTTTGGTAAGTATCTGGCTGAGCAAGGATATGTAGTTGTACTATTTGATTATCGGGGTGTCGGTGGTTCGCGACCATCATCATTGAAGGGGTATGATGCTTCTATATCTGACTGGGGAGCAAAAGATGCGTCTGCTGTTTTGTCTTGGATTACATCGACATATCCAGGACTGCCGATCCATCTGTTTGCTCATTCGATGGGTGGACAGATTATTGGATTGATGGACAATTGGCACTTGTTTGACAAGATGATTGTTGTCGCCAGTTCATCTGGCAACTGGCATAATTTTCAACCTTCTTACAGACGGAAGATTAGACTTTCGTCAAATATTTTTTTTCCAATTAACTTGAAATTGTTAGGGTATGTATCAGGCCGATTTGGACTCGGTCATGATTGGCCTCGTGGTGTAGCAGAAGATTGGTGGCGCAATAGTCAGCAAGATGGGCTCATGGCAGATTATATGAACAACAAAATAGAAAAGACATATTATAAAGATGTTGACAAAGAGATTGAGGCAATCTGGTTTAGCGATGATCACATGGCTACACCCCGCACAATCCCTAATTATCAAAAGTCATATCCTAATGCTAAAGTAAGAACACGATTGATTTCTCCTGATGAATATGGGTTTAAGACAATAGGACATTTTGGATTGTTCAAAGAGTGGAGCAAGGGGAAGTTGTGGGAAGATGTCGTTCAGCAATTTGCAAATTAGATAGTTGAAAGATTGTGAAATTGTTTTAAAACTTGTTTTCGATAGATATATTGGCATAGATATTTATAATCATGTCCTATTTATTCGGTCATTTCAAATAATGAAATATGAAGATTCGATTTCTATTTTTGACAAGTGTTATATGTTTTCTTACCTCTTGTCATTCTGATATGCCAGATACTGAACTTCCCAACATTATCATCTTTTTAGTAGACGATATGGGACAAATGGATACTTCTGTTCCATTCATTACCGATGCGAATAACAACTCAGTAACATATCCGCTCAATTCTTTTTACAGAACACCTAACATGGAGTTGCTTGCTCAGCAAGGCGTTCGGTTTTCTAATTTCTATGCCCATTCAGTTTGTTCACCAACTCGTACCTCTATACTTACAGGTCAGAATTCTGCTCGACATCGTGTTACTAATTGGATAAGATCAGAAAGTAATAACAAAACAGAGTATGGCCCTTCTAATTGGAATTGGAAAGGCCTGGATAAGCGAACTAATACATTTCCAAGATTATTGCAAGAGAAGGGATATCGAACGATTCACGTAGGCAAAGCACATTTTGGACCTTTCGGAAGTGAAGGCGCAGACCCTTTGAATTTAGGATTTGATGTCAATATCTCAGGAAGTTCTATTGGTGAACCAGGAAGTTATTATGGACAAGATGGATATGGGCATATTAATGGAAATGAAAAACGAGCTGTTCCAGATTTAGAAAAATATCACGGCCAAGATATCTTCTTAACTGAGGCATTGACTCTTGAGGCAAAAAGCGCGATAACATCGTCAGTCAAAATAGGCCAACCCTTTTTTCTTAACTTATCCCAT
>CAZRXJ010000350.1:0-3480 GCA_964604025.1 uncultured Saprospiraceae bacterium
ATCACTCAAGATGCATGTGCATTCTATGAAGATCATGGACTCTATGATGACTATGGAGGTGTAGTTGGAGATTCAGAGGAAGGAGATCGTATCGCAGTTGCATTGGGAGATAAGAAAGCAGCAATATTGAAAAATCATGGTCTCTTAACAGCTGGAGGTACGGTAGAGGAAGTTGCCTGGTGGTTCATTAGTATGGAACGCTGCTGTCAAGCACAGATGATCGCAGAAGCGACAGGTAGTAAGATCCATGTTATAGATCATGAGACTGCGGCAAAGACTAGAGACTATGAAGTCGGATTTCCAGTTGCAGGTTGGTTCAGTTATCAACCCATCTGGCAAGATATCGTTGCAGCTTTTCCTGATTTGTTAGATTAAAAAAATCAGATCTACCACGTACTTGCATTGATGTCCTTAATGGCTCGAAGGATATCCCTTCGACTTATCTGCCCTGCTAACTTGCCATCGCTATTAAGAACAAGCAATCGTTTGTACTTAGTCTGAATGAATATGTCTGCAACATCGACTATGTTGTCTTCAGTAGATATGCTCTTCATCACGTTAGACATGAAGTCTGATACTGTATTTTCGCTAATAGGATTATTGTAATATGCGTTAGCAAGCAAAACATTGAGGCAGTCTTTGTCATCGATCAATCCTATGACTTCGCCACTGTCACTGAGTACTGGCGCACCTGATATTCTATTTTTTAGCAAAGATTCAATCGCATCTTTTATCAATGTATCACGACGAAACGTAATCAACTTTCGAGTCATATATTCTGTAACAAGAGGTGCTTTTATTTTTAAATCTTTCTCTTTGAGATTAAGCGCGTTTTGTTGGTAGTTTTTCATAGCTATACAATTGAGTAATAGATGCTTTTATGCCTTGATTCTTCTCAATTATAGACGACTTACGTGTCCATATATGCTCATCATTTTCACTTGGCAGTCCTTTAAGATAGTGAAAAATAATTGGAATAGATACAAGAATTCTTATGTAGTTGATAGTAAGAATTACTGTCAGCGGATAGTGTAAGGCCCATAATCGGAGCGCTATCAACTTGTATAGAGCTCGGTCGAGGACTGTGATTCAGTTTAAATTACTATCTTTTGAAAGGAATTGCTATGCTATGAGGGTTACATTTTTTGTGTTAGTTTTTTTGTTGTTAGGCGCATGTGCTGAACAACCAGAATCTTTCCTTATTTCGGATGTCAAGATATATGATGGGTCAGGTAACGACGCTTATGTTGGAGATGTCATCATTCAAGATGAAATAATTAAAAAAGTCGGTGTCGACCTCTCTTGTTCTAATTGTCAACTTATAGAAGGTGATGGTAAAAGTTTAGCACCAGGATTCATAGATCTTCATGCTCACTTAGAACCACTTCCGACCATACCATCAGCAGAGAATGCCTTGCATATGGGCGTCACCACCGCACTTGGCGGGCCAGATGGCAGTTCTCCTATAAAACTTGGAGATTATCTCAATTCATTATCAGAAGAAGGTGTAGGCATCAACGTGGCATACCTTATAGGTCATAATAGTGTCAGATCTGAAGTATTGCAATTAGAAGGAAGAGCGCCTACAGCTGAAGAATTAGAAAGCATGAAAAGCCTTATCGCACGAGCAATGCATGATGGGGCATTTGGCATGTCTACAGGTCTAAAATATTTGCCAGGCACATTTGCAAAAACTGATGAGATCGTTGCATTATCAAAAGTTGCTTCAGGTCTCGGCGGTATATATACTTCTCACCTGAGGGAAGAAGGATTGGGGCTTATAGAAGGTGTGAGTGAAGCGATAACAATAGCTGAGCAAGCGGATATACCAGTAGTCCTCACCCATCACAAAGCTATTGGACTGCCGATGTGGGGACAAAGTGTCATTACACTGGCTATGGTCGATAGCGCACGAGCTCTAGGTCTGGATGTGATGATTGATCAGTATCCTTACACCGCGAGTTATACCAGTATATCTGTGCTGATTCCTCCTTGGTCGCTTGAAGGAGGGCGTTATGAAGCTTTTGCCAAAAGATGTGAAGACCCTGTTCTTAGAGATAGTATAAAAGCAGGTATCGTCTATAACATTATGAATGATAGAGGCGGTGGTGATCTAAAAAGAATCCAATTAGCGAAGTTCAATTGGAAACCAGCATTAGAGGGCAAGACATTGTATGATTGGGCGCTTCAAGAAGGACTAGCACCGACTGCTGAAAATGGAGCAGAACTTGTTATTCAAGCACAACTGCATCGTGGAGCGAGCGCGATCTATCATGCGATAGCTGAAGATGATGTAAAACGGATCATGGCTCATCCACAAACCATGATTGCATCAGATGGCAGGATCACTGCATGGGAAAAAGGCTTTCCTCATCCACGCGTTCATGGTACTTTTCCAAGAGTGATAGGACACTTCGCACGTGATCAAAAAGTAATATCTATATCTGAAGCAATTAGAAAAATGACATCATTGCCAGCATATAGATTGGGTCTTACGGATAGAGGTATGATCAAAGAAGGATATAAGGCAGACTTAGTTTTATTTGATGAGTCTACAATAATTGACAAAGCGACTTTTGAAAAACCTCATCAATACCCGGAAGGGATCGATCTGGTCATGGTCAATGGAAAGATAGCACTTCAAGAAGGAGTATTAATTGAAAAGCGAAGTGGTCAGATACTTCGAGGTCCATCATATCGTAATAATAAAATAGAATGAAGTATTATAAAAATAGAAGAGCTTTTATAAATATTGGCGCTAAAGGACTAATGGGCCTGGGTCTTGCACATATGTTAGGCTGTCAGAATAAGAAAATCGAAACTTCAATAGTGGCTCAAGAAAGTATGTTTTTTAAAATATCTCTGGCTCAATGGTCCTTGCACAAGTCTATTGAAGCTAAAACAGAAGACCCTTCTCTTTTTCCTTTAACTGCAAGGCAAAAGTATGATATCGGAGCAGTCGAATATGTCAATCAATTCTATATAGATGAAGTAAACAATGTTGCCTATTGGAACAGTCTTAAAAAACAAGCTGAAGATCAGGATGTCAAGAGTCTTTTGATCATGGTCGATGATGAAGGAGATCTTGGTAACCTTAACGATGATGAGAGGATCATGGCTGTGAATAATCATCATAAGTGGGTCGATGCCGCTGCAATATTGGGTTGTCACTCAATTAGAATCAATGCATTTGGTGAAGGTTCAAAGGAGGATGTAGGCCGCGCTATGGTTGATGGTCTTGGTCGCCTGTGCGAATATGCAGGAAAAAGTAATGTCAACGTTTTAATAGAAAATCATGGATTATATTCTTCCGATCCAGCATGGGTCACTGGCATTATAAATGAAATCGGACTTTCTAATTGTGGTACACTTCCTGATTTTGGTAACTTCTGTCTTACGGCCAAGTGGGGTAGTGTCCAAGATGGTTCTTGTGAAGAAGCATATGACTTGTATGATGGTGTTAGGGAGATGTTGCCATTT
>CAZRXJ010000351.1:0-3476 GCA_964604025.1 uncultured Saprospiraceae bacterium
GTTAGATACGCATACTAGTGGTTATGGCGAAGCCATCAATCTTGCGCGTAATTGGCCAGCAGAAAAGTCGGCTGAGCTTACAGGTATTGCTCCAGATGTCTTGAGAGATTTGGTTCGAGAGTTTGAGGCAGCGAAGAGTGCTGCAGTATATTGTTCTACTGGTGTTAACATGGGCACTTATGGCGCGATGGCATATTGGATACAAGAATGCATCAACATATTGAGTGGCAATCTAGATAAACAAGGTGGTATGCTTGTCAGCACTGGAGTTATTGATTTTCCGAAGTTCAGCAAAAAGAAGGGTAAGCTAGTAAGATCAGATCTGAGTCGATTACATAAGTTTCACAGTACTAATGATACTTTTCCAGGAGGCCTTCTTGCAGATGAGATATTGACACCTGGGGATGGGCAGATTAAAGCCCTAATTGTGACAGGTGGTAACCCGTTGATTACTATGGCCAACTCTAATCGGCTTAGAAAAGCACTGTCTAGTCTTGAACTTCTGGTAACACTGGACATATATCCTAATGAGACAGGTATGATTGGGCATTATATGCTGCCATGTACCAGCCCTATGGAAAGACCTGATCTTCCCTTTATATTTCCATTGATGCTTGGGCTACAGACCAAGCCATATTTGCAAGCGACCAAAGCTCTTATTCCTTCTGATGGAGAACAACGCGACGAGGCCAGTATCTATCTTGACTTATGTCGTTATAGCGGGATCTCTTTATTTGGTTCAAGGGTCACACAAGGCTTGTTGGCTGTGATGTCATCTATCTTTTCATTTTTTACTAAAAAGAAGTATAGAACTGTTCCACAAGAGTTTTTACTCCATATCATGCTCAAATTGTCAGGTCAAATAGGATTTAAAAAACTATTGAAATATAAGCATGGCTACAAACTCGACGACCATGAAGCGGGATCATTTGTACCAGAACGAATATTGACAGAGGACAAAAAGATACAGATGGCTCCATCAGATATGCTCAATCAAGCAAAAGAACTGGAAGCATTCTTTCAATTAGAATTATCCAAAAAAGATCATTATAAGTTAATAACTAAAAGAGATGTAACCACCCATAATAGTTGGACCCACAATATTGAAGAGTTTACACAAGGTGATCGATACACCAACTACTTGTATATACATCCAGAAGATGCAACAGAACTAAATTTGGAAGTTAAAGATCTTGCCAAGGTTAGTACAGGCACAGGAAGTATTGTACTTCCCGTAAAGATGAACAAGGATTTGTCTCGCAAAACTGTTGCCGTTCCTCATGGATGGGGACATCAAAGTACTGGTATGAAGATCGCCAGAAAGACCACTGGTGTAAATGTCAATATCCTTGCACCTGACGGCATAGGTCACGTCGGAAAAATAAGTGGCATGTCCCAGCTTACCGGTTTCGATGTAAGAATAGAAAAACATAAAGGGGTTCTTGTACCTGAAAGCTGGTCGGGCTTACAAGAAGATGTATTGAAAGTACCTGATTTAGCTTGATCAACTATAGACGATAATCATTTTTCACTTTCTAATTTTAGTTGTTCAAGCCAGTATTGAATATCATCAGCTAGTTTTCTGTTCATTTTCTTTTTAAATAACTTGACTATCCATCCTTCCATACTCTCTTCTACTATTACTTTTGTTCCGTTCTTTATGGGATCCAAATACCAATTGTGAATGGCTTTTGCGCCGAATGTTTTTCCAGTCCACCCAAGCATTTTGTATTCTGACAGCGTGTGTATTTTGGATTTAATTTTACTACCATTAGTTCTCCAAGTAAAAGCGCTTCCCGCCTTCAATTCATTTTGCAAAGTGGGTTTTTTGATTCTTTTATTCCAATCACCCCAATTTTCAATATTGATTAATACATTCCAGATATTCTCTGGTTCTGTATTAATAATTATCTCTCCTACTTTAATTACAGGCGCTTCTTGATTAATCGTCACTTGTTGCTGACTTTGTGCATTCATTTGTTTGGTTATCACAGTTAAGAAAATAAGACTTAGACTTTGCTTCATCATAATATTAGTTGTTAGAACAAAGTTCGTCATCTTAATTTCCTGATGACTTGATATATATCAAGAAATGACTTTTGACTGTTTTTTTCTTATTCGACTTAACATTTCAGGTGTCATAGCATATTCTATAAATACTATTTGTGAAATATTTAGCGTAACACTTTATTTATTCTGATGATGTTCATACAGCATCACAGCGATCACCAGATCTTCCAATCCCATGCCTGTAGATTTGAATATTGTAGTTTCATTATCTGAGTAATCTATACTATTACTTATTTGACATAAGTCAAAAAGATCGCCTTGTATATCTTCAATCTTAAAGACATCTTCCTCCATAGCTCGGACTAACTCGCCCGCATGAAAAGGTGTTGTATCACCGTTGTCCGTATATACCTGACTATGAGCGACTACATCTGTTGCTATCTCATGCATATCATGTGTGAATGAACCTACGAGATCTATATGTTGCCCAAGCCCCAAATCTGCATGATGTATCAATGGGTTCTTTGATGAAGTAATGCAACTGATTACATCGGCACTTTTCAATATGTCTTTGTATTCTGTGAGAAGTTGTAATGGAACATCCTCATTATCTTCTAGGTGTTGTAGTACGTCTTTCGACTTTTCATAATTACGTCCCCAGAGAAGGATCGTTTTATACTGGTGTACAGACTGATGAGCCGCTATCATATAAGGAGCTATCGCACCATTGCCTAAGATCAGAAGTGTAGACGATGACGGATTGATCAACTTAGATGCCGCCAATGCAGAAGTTGCAGCTGTCCTATAATTGGTAATCACCTTAGCATCCATGCTCACGAGGGGTTGCCCAGACTGAGCATCAAAGAGTATATACAATCCATTGATGTATGGCAGGTCATGTTGGTTATTATCGGGTGTCGTTGTGATGAGCTTGCATCCGTAGTATGTTTGATTGTCCCATGAAGGCATATATAAGAAGGCGTTATCTGCGATATCATTTCTTCCGCTATAAGTATGGATCGTCTTAGGTGGGCATATGATATTGTTATCTCTGAAAGCAACTTCTAGGGCATTGATCAGAGTTGCATAATCTATGTGTTTATGGATGAATTCATTAGATAGCCATATCATATGGATCTGTTTTTAATCATAAATGATCTTTCTGGATTAATAAGTGAGATGATCACAACATACAAGTCTATAACCATATACAACCACTCTAAAGTTTAGATTATGAATGGACGATCCTTTGGATAAAACATCTTCTTTTTCGCATCAAAGAAAAATTATATTACATTAAAGTACTAATCGTAGATATATTAGTTTTCAAAATCCTATTAATGGCAAATTATTCTCACTTTAGCAAGTATACATGTATCTACGTAATTGATAAATGGTGGACATATTAACGGATAAGAACAAATAATGATACTACTAAATGTTTCTCTATGAAACCAACTAATATT
>CAZRXJ010000352.1:0-3475 GCA_964604025.1 uncultured Saprospiraceae bacterium
CATCAAGATAGATTTGTCGTCAGGCGGGATACGTTCCATTATTATTTTGAGTCGCCCAAGCTCAATCTCTAATAATTCCTTGTCGTCTATCTCATCAACTACATCCTCAAATTGGCTGACATCCTCAAAGTATTGACTTTTGTCTTTCTTTTTCTTTCTGATAAAATCGATACAAAAATTGTACGTTATGGAGTATACCCATGTAGAAAACTTTGACTTCCCTCCAAATTTTGAAAGGTTGAGTAAAATCTTCATCATGACATCTTGCGTGGCATCTTGCGCCAAGCTTTCCTCCTTAAGGATAGTCAAACACTTTCCAAAGATTTTGGCAGAATAGCGGCCATAAAGAATCTCAAAATAATAGTTGTTCTGAGTCCTTAAATATTCGCTTACCACCTCCTCATCTGTTAGCGTTTTTCTCTCACTGTTGGACAATAGTGCGAAGAGAAACTTTAACATAACTGTATATTAGACGCACAAAGATGAGAAAGTTACTTTTGCTATCTAAATAAAATCTCATATTCTATGGTATACAATTGTCTCTGGACTTTATTTTTGACTCTTACGTTGGGAGTTTTTCAGACTTTTCAACTTCAAGGACAAGATGATAAAGACGCTTTATTTATTAAATCCATCCATAATCAGATATTAACAGAAGGGAGCTGCTACTCATGGCTAGAACATCTGTCTGAAGAGATTGGCGGTCGATTAGCGGGCTCTGAAGGTGCAGATAAGTCTGTGGAGTATACAAGAGAAGTACTATCACAATATGCAGATACAGCCTACTTGCAGCCTTGTCAAGTGCCCTATTGGGTACGTGGAGATACTGAGATTGTACAGATTAAGTCTACCAAAGGCCATCTCACAATTGATATAGGAGGCCTGGCGTTAGGCAACAGTGTAGGCACTGGTTCTGATGGCATACAAGCAGAAGTCGTAGAAGTGAAGACTTTAGATGAGGTGAGAGCATTGGGCATAGAAGGTATATCTGGAAAGATTGTATTTTATAATCGACCGATGGACCCAACTCAGATCAGAACATTTTATGCATATGGCGGTGCTGTAGATCAAAGAGTTAATGGCCCTGCAGTAGCAGCAGAATATGGAGCTATAGGTACAATCGTAAGATCTATGACCACTGCGCTAGATGACAATCCACATACTGGTGTGACTAGATACAAAGATGGTGGTCCACAGATACCGGCTATAGCCATTAGTACACAAGATGCTAATCTGCTTCATGAGATGATGGAAGAAGAACCTGTAGATATATATATGTATACCAATTGTAGGATGGAGGATGAATCAAAGCTGTCTTATAATGTCATAGCCGAGATCAAAGGAAGCACACATCCAGATGAGATTATCTTAGTTGGGGGCCACATGGATTCTTGGGATGTCGGAGGAGGCGCCCATGATGACGGGGCAGGATGTGTACATAGTATGCAGGTGTTGGAGACGCTCAAAAAGCTTGATTATCAACCGAAGCGAACATTGCGATGTGTCTTATTTATGAATGAAGAGAATGGTCTCGGTGGCGGAAGGGCTTATGCTGAAGCATCGTCTGCTAATGGAGAATGGCACATGGCAGCCATAGAATCAGATGCTGGAGGATTCACACCACGTGGTTTTTCATGTGATGCTACCGATGAGCGATTCCCAGGTTTTTATCGCCAATTACTTAAATGGAATGACCTTTTAGCACCCTATTATTTGGGATTTACCAAAGGGGGATCAGGTGCTGATATCAGCCCGCTTAAAGGTCAAAAAGGTTTGTTGATGGGATTCAGGCCTGACTCCCAGCGATACTTTGATTATCATCATACCGCAGTAGATCGCATAGATGCAGTCAATGAACGAGAACTAAAACTGGGTGCTGCAGCCATCACTTCGATGGTATATTTACTAGATAACTATGGATTGAGTGTAGGAGATGAGTGATATAACTTTACATGACAAGACTTTTGAGATATATCTTCAAGAGTCTGAGATACAAGATGCTGTTCAGAAAGTAGCAGAGCAGATTAATAAAGACTATCAAGACAAAAAGCCAATAGTATTGAGCATTCTTAACGGTTCGTTCATATTTACGGCTGACTTAGTCCGGTTTTTCAATTTTCCGTTGACTGTAGAGTTCGTAAGATATTCGTCTTATGAAGGCACGACATCCACAGGTAAGATTACTAAGATATTAGGACTGAAGTCAGATATTAAAGGGAAGGATATTCTAATCGTAGAAGATATTATAGATACAGGATATACCTTGCACAATGCACTCAAGGACCTATATGCACAAGAGCCCGCTTCGATTAAGATAGCCAGTTTATTGGTCAAGCCAAAGGCTTTAAAGCATGATGTACCATGTGATTATGTGGGATTTAATATTCCTAATGATTTTGTTGTGGGTTATGGATTGGATTATGATGAATATGGGAGAGACTTACCTGCGATCTATAAATTGAAAGAATAATAAGAATACGTCAAGTTCAAATAAAAGAGGCTTTATAAGACTTCCTCAAGTATTAGCTTCTTATTCATATATTGAGAGGATATCTAAGTAAATTTCTTAGGACTTAACCAATCGAGATATGAAGCAATTATTTGTTCTTATTCTTATCCTATCTTCTATTATCAATGGCCATAGCCAAGATATATCACCTGTAACGGATAAGATCTTAATCAAAAATGTATCCATCACTACACAGCCAGGAGCAACACCCTATATAGGGCATATCCTTGTTGAAGATGGTATCATCAAAGAAGTGGGTTCATCGATACAGGTACCCTATGATGCCAAAGTGGTTGCAGCGGACTCTATGCATGCCTATGCAGGATTCATAGCGACGCTATCACATGCTGGCTTAAAGCCGCCGAAAGAAGACAATGAAAGACCAAGAGTAGATAGGACTGGCTATCCGCCAAATGATGTCGCAGGGATCACTCCCGATATGAGTATAGACAACATCTATGATCAAAAGGACGGAGCTATAGGTAATCTAAGAAAGCAAGGATTCACGATCTCACATAGCGTGCCACATGGACGTATGTTGCCGGGTAAGGGTTCTATTATAGCGCTCGATGGAGGATCATATAATGAAGCCGTGATTGTAAAAGATGGCTCTTTGTTTGCTCAATGGAAAACTGCCAATCGAGTTTTTCCTGGCACCCTCATCGGTATCATGTCCAAGTGGCGAGAGCTATATCGCAATGCCGAGCTGACCCTTGAGCACAACAAAAATTATAAAAACAATCCACGCAATAGAAAGAGACCTGCTCAGGATGCAGCTACCGAAGCCTTGTGGCCAGTAGTTCAAAAGCAGATGCCAGTATTCTTCAAAGCAGAGAAACATAGAGATATCTATCGCACACTGCAACTACAAGAAGATCTGGGATTTGATCTGGTAATCTCTGAAGCTAAAGACGTCGATCGAATCTTCGATGATCTCAACGGACGCAATGTATCAGTTCTGTTGTC
>CAZRXJ010000353.1:0-3474 GCA_964604025.1 uncultured Saprospiraceae bacterium
CATGCTGTCGTCTGGGTTGTCTCCTTCCCAGATAATCGCTGTCTGGTCTGCTCGTTTGGCTAGGTGTCGGTCAATACAGTTATGAGAAACATTGATTTCCCCATCATGTGCATTGACAAAGTCTCTCACGAGCTGCAGCCCTAAGCCAATTCCTCCTGCCTGTATAAGACTTTTAGAATCCTGAATAAATGAATTGTCATGAAATTGCTCTATCTGCTCCTTAGTCATACCAATTCCTTCATCTTGAATGGTGAGATATAGAAACTGATCGTCTATCCTTGAAGACCAAGTAATATTACTACCCACTGGAGAAAACTTAATAGCGTTATCAGTCAGATTACGAATGATCGTTTGAAAAGAATTAATATCTACTTCATATGTAAGTTTTTCATCTATTTCATTAGTCATAGATATCGCTTTGTTTTCGCTCATTCCTTTGAATAAACTTAGCACCTCATTACATAGTGAGCAAAGAGACACACTGGTTTTATGCATGGTAGTTGGCAACTTTTTTTGATCGCGGGCCCAGTTAAGTAAGTTGTCTAAGACACTACTTAAGTTAAGACTTGATGTATCTATGGCTTTTGTAAATTGACCAAGCTGAGTATAATCTTTCTTCTTGATCAAATAATCTATTTTCTTGCCAATACCTTGAAAGGCCAATGCGGGCTTACGTAAGTCATGGGCTATAATGGCAAATAGTTTGTCTTTTGTCTGATTGAGAGTTTCGAGCTCCTTTGCCCGTTTCTTTTCTAATGTCAAGTCAGTAAATAAAAATGTATGGCCAATCTCTTGTGCACCTCTTTTTAACTTGGCCGACTTTATTTCATAGATTCCTTTATTATCTTCTTTGTCGAACAATTCTAATGTTATTGATTTGTTCTCCGACAAGAGATCATTTATCCATCTTTCTATCTCTGTTTTCAGAGCATTTGAGCGACCTGATAGGTAGGTCACGAGATACCCTGACACCTCACCAAGGCGAGTAAAACCTATACTATTTATATATACTATGTTTAAAAGTTTATCTGTACTTATTGCAATGTCAGATATCGAGTTTAAAAGATCTGCTGTCTGAGAACGAGCACTATCTTCGAATAGTCGATATCCAGAAACAAAAAAGCTAATAGTAATTGCATGAAAGAGATAAAGATGAGAAAGGTTTGGGATGTTCCATGTTGTTGCTAATTCATCAGAAAGGGTTTGTTGCTTTTGTATGAGTCCAAAAAAGACGTAACCTATTAGAAGAATTGAATTACGCAGCCTGTTATTCTTATCTCTAAATATGGCATATGCTAGTATAACAGTAACTAGTGGCGTCATTATAATAAAGAGATAGAAGGTATAGAGTTCTGTCTCAATGTTGTCATATGTTCTAAATACCCAATAACCATCCAGTTTATTGGGATTCAAATAATGAATCTTACGATATACAAACCAATAACTTGTAACCAGCCCTGGAATAAGAATAAGGACGTATGCAAAGAAATGGTTGAACCATTTTTCATATTTAGATTTCTGAAACGGACGAACATAATAATAGATTGATATCCATAGGGTTACTCCGGCCAATAAGAGTAATAAGGAATGGAAGCGAGCAACATTGTTGGCAACTTCAAAAGATTCAATCTGTGGCAAGTAATACTCCGTACAAGTTCTAATAGCTAGTAAAAAAAATAGCAGGGCATTTATCGTCAGCAACTTTGACCTGTGATAAGAATTGAGTAAATAGACTACTGCCGAAATACAAATGCTAAACTTGATTAAAAAGAAAAAAAAGTTATCAGGAGGTGGAATCGAAAACATAAGTGCCTGTTGCCAATATGAATGAATATTGACTGATCCAAATATAAGAATTTGAATTTGAGCGTGATAAAATATTTCTTTTGAAAGAAAAAAACCCTTACAAGATCATTGTAAGGGTTTTTTGCTCTTTAGAGCTATATTGAGAATCCAGGGATCGAATTTTATTTAATTACAAGGTCCTATATCAGCTATAAACACATTAGGCGATATAACTTCAAATTCTGGATTCATACTAACAGCTGACACTCCTTTGAAAGTTATGTTGTTTACATTAATTGATACCTTTCCTGTACCTGCGGCGCCAGAAGTAATCATACCATCATGGTAGGTCATACCTGCAACCAAATCGGTTTGCTTAACATCTGTGGTGTTACTCGCATTGCAAGGCGAATTGTTAGCTCCTATAGGTGACTTCCATATTCCTCGTCCAAAGGTAGCGGCTCGTAATACATTATCTGCTTGGTATACATCTAAGTCACTCACCCTAACTGGTGGAAGATTAGTATTAAATGCTGCCCATGTTGTACCAGAGGCAGTTTTGTGATATACTCCCATATGTGTGCCTATGAATAAATCACCAGTACTAGCTTGTTCAGCGAGATCATAAACTGGCCAATTAGGTATGCCAGCTGAAATATTAGTCCAGGTGCCGCCACTATTAGTAGACATAAATACCTTGTTCCCATCTATATAGTTTCCATAAGTTAGGTAGACTTTTGTGTGATCAGTAAGGGAAGTTTGTATTCTGGTTATCATAGCATTACCGGCATTTGGAGCGGTTATATTTGTAAAGTTTGCGCCACCATCAGTACTAACTGTTATGTTTTGTCCTCCCTGTACTGCATATATCACCATTGGATTAGATAGAGATACAGCTATAGTATTATATGGTGTTAAGGATTGATTGTTGGTTAGGGCTGTCCAATTGTCTCCATTGTCAGTCGACTTATACATGTTTCCCCAACCTGTATACAAAGTTGTAGGTGTACTTCTATCCATTTCTAAAGGCCATACAAAATCAGCCCGATCATTTTGATCTTGTGGTTGAGGCCCGATTTGGTCATTAACCTGACTCCATCCGTCTGTAGTCCTTGCCAACCCACCACTTTGACTTTTGATAAATGATATGTTAGAATTAGTATTATTAATTAACCCACCTGTGCCGTCACTATTATTTGCTATATTAATCCAAGTTGTAGAATTCCAAAAAACACCATCTTGATCTTGTGCACCTGCTATCAAGATATTTTGATTGCTTGGGAAACCGTCCATGCCATAATATTGAGTTACATCTAGGTCTTCGGATAGATCAGTCCATGTGGCACTAATATTAAAAAAATCACCTGTGATCATACCACCGTCATGAGCACTAAATTGAATATTGGGATTTGTAGGATGCCATCTCATCATGTGATGGTCACTGTGAACATATTGACCTTCTGGAGATCTATCTCTTAGGCCGTTAAGATGCGTCAACCAAGTGGCACCCCCATTTGACGATACATATCCTTGGACTCCTCCAAGAATAACTCGATTAGGATTACTCGGATCAGCTGCTATTGTCATATCATAACCTCCTTGTGTATTAAACACGTGATTTTGGTTGTCAGAGCCATCTGGGAGACCCATTGCAACCCAAGACGTTCCGCTATTAGAAGATTTTTGTCC
>CAZRXJ010000354.1:0-3468 GCA_964604025.1 uncultured Saprospiraceae bacterium
TAGGTAGAAACAGAAGTCAATAATGACTTCATTAAAAAGCAATTTATAAAAAATGTTAAAGATTATTACTCTCTATTAATGTGTATTTTATAAGAGTTGCATTGCATACAGGAAGTAAGATATTTCATCATGGTAAGCTAGTGCCTCTTCTTGAGCAACGTGCCATTTTTACTTAGAGATTGAGTATGGTTTCTTGCGATCTCACCATTAACGATAACTGAAGATATGCCAGTGCTTAGTTCATGTGGATGGACAAAAGTCGCGTTAGATTTTATGTGGAGCGGGTCAAAAATGAGAATATCTGCTTTTGCTCCTAATGATATTGTTCCGCGGTCATCTATTCCAAGAGTCTGAGCAGGCAAGCCTGACATTTTATAGATGGCTTCTTCCAGAGTTAACAAAGAATCGCGTACTACAAACTCTTCGATCATTTTAGAAAAAGTTCCATGACCTCTGGGGTGTCTCATCGAAGGACTGCCATCAGAAGCGATCATTACCTTGGAAGATTGTATCAATGTAGATTGCAAGTCATCATTCATAACAAAGTAGGCTGCGCTGGCTCCATAGGGTCCAATGATATCACGGAGTATTATTTCAAAAGGTCTATTATATTCTTCGACTAAGTCTTTTAGTGTCTTGCCAGCATATGGCCTCGTACCAAAAAGTGTTGCTTCTGGTCCATTGCGTTGATTTACTTTCTTTCTTAAAAATTCCAGCAATTCATCTCCGCGTTGCTCTTTGATTTCTTTATATCTTTTTGGATTCTTTGCCCACTGAGGAAATACAATGCCGATACCAGTAAAGCTCGCATTGTATGGATATAGATCGGCCGTTAAGTGATGATCACTTTTATAATCTCTTTCTAACTTCTTAATAATGTCATTAGCACGTGCACTGCCTTCGCCATAGACCACTTTCAGATGGGATATATTGACATTACAAAAATCCAAGAGTGCGATCATCTCATCTAGTGATTGATCTATCTGGGTGTCATCCTCATTTCTTATGTGACTTGTTATCAGTCCGTTGTGTTTTCCTACTACTCTTGCTAGAGATTCTAATTCTGGCGCTTGAGCATAATAACCAGGCATATACTCTAGGCCCATAGAAAGACCCCAACAACCCATCCACATAGCTGTATCAAGTAGAGATGTCATAATGCTCAAAGACATTGAATCAACTTCCGCAGACATGCCAATACCACTTTCCGTTCTAATGGTTCCATGTCCTATAAATGGAATGATATTAACTCCAAGTCTTGCTTTATCCAATTGATCAAACCAAGATGAGATCTTGGTGGCACGAGTGCTTGATCCGTCCATACCCAGAGCAATAGATGTTACGCCCATGGCTAGAAAATTATCAAAAGATGGCGTCTCAAGTGGATCGCCATGAGCATGTAGATCGATGAATCCTGGAGTAATGATCTGATCGTTTGCTTGTATGACTGTATCCGATATTATATCTACTGAAGATGCATCTCCAATCCATATGATTATATCATTGTTGATTAGAATATCTGATTGGAATCTAGCTTTTTTGGTTCCATCGATAACAGTGCCTCCTTTTATAAGTTTGTCTCCAGTTATCGTGTCTCTCTGTTTGCATACAACAAATGCAATAACAACAATAAGTAGAAAGTAGAATTTATAATTGCTGAGGAAGGAAGGATAATTATTTGTTGTCATTTATAGATCAGTCAATATTAAATGATGTTCCCCCGTATGTGCAGCATGAGTATTATTCAACAACAATCTTTCCGTAACTCATCAAACCACTTTCGTCAATTATCTTTACGATATAAACTGCACTTGAAAGTGCATCAGAGGCTATGTTAATCTTAGATCCTTGAAAGTTTTGATTGAATATCATAGATCCATCAGTGGACAATACTTCTAACTTTCCAGATCGTGGCTCATCTAACTCAATATTGAAGTCATGTCTTGTAGGGTTTGGGTATATTTGAATGGCAAACTGATTAATAAAAGAAGTAGAAACACTGTTAAGAATAGTCGCCTTTGTAGCTGTATAGCCAACAACTAACTTTACAAGTTTGAAAAAATATTCTGTATCAAATAAGCCAATGCGATCGTTTGTTCTGTGATAACCAGGGTTTACATCGTCTTCAGACCAACCTTCTCCGAGCAGAACCGCAGAGTATCCTACATCCCAGAAAGGTCCATGATCACTTGCAGGAGTACCTGGATCTACTATATGGCCTACAAGATCTAAATTATGGTCTCTGACTACGCCTAGTAGATCTGTGCTTATCTGACGCGATTGGCCTATGCTGCGAACATCAATGTCAAATCTTTTGTTTTGATTGCCATCATAACCAATCATGTCAATGTTCAGCACGGCTAGTATATTTTCACCAGCCGCTGCTGCTTTCTGTGCATAGTCTCTAGAACCTATTAGTCCGTTCTCTTCTTCGTCCCATAGAGCATATTTAACGGTATACTCTAGATTATAACTTGACAATATTCTTGCTGCCTCTAGTACAGCAGCAGTTCCACTTGCATTATCATCCGCTCCGCCTTCAACAACTGTGTCATAATGACCACAAATGATATAAATGTCACTAGGATTTGTTCTTCCTTCTTGTGTTGCAATAATGTTGCGACCCCCTGCTCTATAATTTATATCTTCAACAGGCAAGCCATAAGATCTAAGCTTTTCCAATAAATAGTCAGCTGCCAAGTCATTGCCGCGAATGCTGACTCGATGGGGGATTCTACTCGTTCGACCATTAATTGTAATGTCACTTTCACCTGATAGATCTCTAACCATTTGAAGAATACCTTCCTTTGAAACTTGATCTAGTGCTTGGTCTACAGTTTGTGCATGTAAGACCGATGAAGATAATAGTGCGATTATAATAAAGAATAGTTTGGTCATACTGGTTTACATATATGTCATTTCAAGATAGTCAAATTGTTCTTTATGATCAGTGTTATAATGCAAGCCTCGACTTTCCTTCCTCATCTCTGCTCCCCTTGATACCATATAAGCAATTGTAATGAGGTTGCGTAATTCACAGAGTTGTGGTGATATTTTGGATTGTGTATAGAGTGTCTCAGTTTCTTGATAAAGTAAGAACAGTCGATCCATCGCTCTCTTAAGACGCACATCCGTTCTTACAATTCCCACATAGTAACTCATCAGCTCCTTTAGTTCTTTCCAACTTTGAGTGATTAGGACCATCTCCTTCGGATCAGTTGTTCCCTTGGCATTCCAATCTGGAATATTTGTCGTTAGAACGATGCCATCAATATTCTTATCAATGCTTTCAGCCACTCTATGTCCAAATACCAAACCTTCTAATAGAGAATTAGAAGCCAGTCGATTAGCTCCATGAAGGCCAGAGCAAGTACATTCTCCTGCAGCATATAGATTACTGATCGAAGAGAGGCCTTGCGCATCTGTTATAATTCCGCCGCACTGATAGTGACAAGCAGGAACAACAGG
>CAZRXJ010000355.1:0-3450 GCA_964604025.1 uncultured Saprospiraceae bacterium
TTATGTCTCGCGAACCGCATATCGCCCAGCAAGTATTACAAAGAGGTAATAAAAAATATCAGAAGTCAGAACTTCAGACGGAGTCTCTTGGTAAGTACGTGGGCTTGGGATTGCTCACTGCCAATGGTGACTATTGGCTTAGACAACGAAGATTGATTCAACCGGGATTTCACAAAGCGAAGTTAGCTTCACTTGTCGAGATCATGGATTCAGAGATCAAGAGCTTCATGAACGAGTTAGAAGATCGAGTAAAGAAAGATGCCACTGTCGATATAAACAATGCAATGATGGAGTTGACACTTCGGGTAGTTTCGAAGTCATTATTCAGTACTGGCATTGACACTGAAGAAATTCTTGAGATTGGTTTAGCCATCAACAAATTACAACAACATATCATCAAAGAAGTACGACTACCATGGCTCAATTGGTATCGAGATCTTATAGGTACTACGAGAAAGGCTAAGAAGATGGCAAGGGAGGTCAGAGGCATGTTGCAAGATGTAATTGATACAAGAAAGAATCAATCGGATACTCAATTCAATGATCTTTTAGATATGCTAATGCATTCTAAATATGAGGACAATGGAGCATCGATGAATAGTACACAAGTACTAGATGAAGCGATCATCTTATATGTAGCTGGATATGAGACTACAGCTAATACATTGGCATGGGCACTTCATGCGTTACGAGAATATCCGTCTGTGGCGGCCCAATTAGAAAAAGAAGTTGAACAAGTCAATACTTCTTTCACAATGGAACAATTGATGCAGCCAGATTACAATGGTCAGGTCATCGAAGAAACTATGCGCAAATATCCAGCAGCTTGGATATTAGATAGAGTAGCTATTGAGGATGATGAGATAGATGGTGTTGAGATTAAGAAGGGCGATCTTGTTGGTCTTTATGTTTTTGGTACGCATCGCAACCCTAATGTTTGGACCGATCCAGAAAGATTTGACCCAGACCGTTTTGCCATAAAAAATAAAAAGAACATTGAAAGTTATGCTTTCTTTCCATTTGGTGGAGGCCCTAGGATGTGTATCGGTTATCACTTTGCTATGATAGAGATGAAGATTGCATTGATAGAATTTTTGAAAAGATTTAAGTTGCCAAGTAAGACAGGACAGGAACCTGATTATCTGCCGCTTATAACCTTGAAACCTGCATCTAATATTGTGATGAAGTTGGGGCTGAAGTGATCACTACAGAGGTTCACATTTTGCTATGAAGTGATTTAAGAATTGAGCTGATAGGCGAGAGTATCTGACTGTCAATGAGTTATTCATAGTCATCTTGTTTAATTTTCAAATCACTTCTATAATAGAATATGCTCTTAAGTGCGATGAGAATTGCAATAAGGCTAAATACTAGGGTCCAACTATATGCGGTATATCTAGGGTCTCCTATAAATTTGTTGTCGTATTTGACTATCGAATATTCGTCACAATTAGGATAGTTGGTCATGAAGTAATCATATTTTTCTTGCGTGTTAAGTAGAGCTTTATCGGGATCTTCAGGACATTGAGCAGAACATAATCCATATAACAAAACGAAAACTATCATTGTAATACCTCTCATTTATAAACTCTTTTATTCACCAATTGACCTAAACCGATTAAAATCAACGTCATAACCCCGATGGACATTATCTCGCTTAGTAAAACTTGTAATCCCCATGTTGAAAAAAAGTCAGCAGCACTAACTGGAGAAACTTGGATGAACCTAAAAGGTAAAAAATAACGAAATTCTGTTAGTGGATAAAAGAATGCTATGCCTGCTCCGCCAGTTGTCATGGCATCTAGCAAACCGTGACTTATCATAGAAAGACTATAAAATGAGTAGATTACTTTTCTGGATGCCTCATTCTTATGAAAGATTACAATTAGGATTGCCGCCCATAGTAGTGCGAAAGATATCGAATGAGTCAGCCCCCTATGACCAAGTATGTGCAGGTCATCTATACCGTAATTAAAACATAGTACGTCTATGTCAGGTATTATGGATGATACGATCCCAAGGATTAGGACCTTAGCATTGAAGATTTTGCTAGGATGAACTTTTAGGATTCCAAAAGCTAAAGCAGCATGACCAAAAACAGAAGCCATATGTTGTATTGCAATGATGAAAGATAAGCATTCTAATTAAAAAGTAACCTTAATAGTAAACACATAAAATTAATAGTGTGATATACTTGGAAATATTAGCCATGTTACCTAACTCGCACATATAATAAGACGATTAGATGTCAAAGCAAGAGTTTCGTATGCCCCAGATGGGCGAAAGTATTACAGAAGCAACGATTCTGACATGGACTAAGTCGATAGGTGATCTAATCGAAGAAGATGAAACTTTGTTGGAGATTGCAACCGACAAAGTTGATTCTGAACTGCCTTCTCCATTTGCTGGTAAAGTAGTTGCTATCAATTATAAAGAAGGAGATGTTGTTGCAGTTGGATCTGTCATAGCCGTCATAGAAACTGAAGGTGAGGAAGATATTGAGGTTCAACCTAAAGCAACTGAACAAAGAGAAACTGCAAAAACTGAGCACCACGAAATTGAAAAAACGGCGACTCCTGTAGTAGCGAGCATGACGGATATGCAAATACAAGTGTCAGCTACGACTTCTAAAGAAGCTCTTCAAGAACGAGAGGTCAGGCCCAGTCAATCTAAAAGATTCTATAGCCCTTTGGTTAGAACAATTGCAGAGATGGAACAATTAAGTATAACAGAATTAGACCAGATTGTTGGAAGTGGATCGGATAACCGCGTGACTAAATCAGATGTCGTAGCATATGTCAAGCAGAAAGCTGTAATCGTCGACAAGCAATCAATAAATTATAAAGCGCATAATACCTCGTCTAATCGATCAACAAGTTCTTATAGTGGAGATGTTGAGATTGTTGAGATGGATCGGATGCGCAGGATGATAGCTGATCATATGGTGCAATCTAAGCGAACGTCACCTCATGTCACTTCATTTTTAGAAATCGATGTAACACCTATAGTGGAGTGGAGAACAAAATATAAGAACGATTATCTATCGAAGTATGGAGAGAAGATCACATACACACCTATATTTATTCACGCTGTTGCAAATGCAATAAAAGACTTTCCTGGAATCAATGCATCTGTAGATGGACATTCTATAATCTTAAAAAAGTCCATCAACATTGGGATGGCTACAGCCACATCAACCGGTAACCTAATAGTACCAGTTATAAAAGATGTTGACCATATGGATATTCACGGTATTGTCCAAGCTGTCAATGATCTCGCTGATAGAGCACGTCGCGGGAAGTTGCTTCCTGACGAAGTCCAAGGAGGTACGTTTACATTAACCAATGTCGGGACATTTGGCAATACGATGGGTACGCCGATTATCAATCAACCTCAAGTAGCTATTATGTCTACAGGTGCCATACGCAAAAAACCAGCAGTTGTGGAGAC
>CAZRXJ010000356.1:0-3411 GCA_964604025.1 uncultured Saprospiraceae bacterium
ATTATAAGTGCGACTTTTCATCCTAATGATACTAAGAATTATCTGACTGAATCTTCTATTTGCTTTGATTCAAAATAAGCTCAAATAAAATCTATCTCAAATTTTAACATATTACGATTTATTTGCATATATTTGAGCCTGACTTAGTGGACCCTAATCTTAACTAAGTTTTCCCTAGATTAAATGGAAGTTGGTCAAAGCGTTAATCTGCTTTGGCACGAAATGAACAGACATACTATGTCAGTCTTTCGTGTATTTATCTAAACGATCAGTAATGATCTTTTAGATATGTATCTTTTTCTCTGTGAATAACAAGAGATTAAAGACAGCTTTCTGTATCAATCATATAGAAGCACATAATATGGATTGGCCTGAATGACTCGTTTTATTTGTATAGGTATCACTGTCTATTAGTCATGCTAAAAGTTATAGTGAATCGGTTTGTTGTTGGAGTCATCTCAGGTCAATCTCTTTTTTGAAAAAGACGATCATTGATTAAACAATCAGTCTTGTCGTTTGCTTTTTTATAATCTGCTTTATAAAATTGAATGTGTCTTATGTGTTGAATAAATCAATCTTCCAAATACATATAATCAAGATGAAAACGTGTACAATTACATCAACTTTTTTGATCATCTTTTTGGCCAATATTTCTATAGGCCAAGACTGTTATCTTCCCCTTTCAGGGTCTACACTTTATACAACAGATGATGCATCTTACAACTTGCCTGTCGTATCTGGTTTGGTTACATCAGGAGAGCTACATAGTGGCAACTGGAAAGTTATCAATACCACGGGAAGTGTGCAAGCCAGCATGATAGATAACTCAGGAAGGACTTCGACATTACAACTTTCTGGTGAGGGTCAAGTTATGATCAGTAATGAGAGTACCGACCTAACAGATAACAACAATCTGGTCTCACAATGTGTTCAGGCTTTTCAAGTGCGCAATTATAATAGTGCTTCAATCAACAATCCTGATCTTGAAAATTTTTGTCCAATCAATGTTGTCGTTGTAATTGATGAATCTGCCTCTATTGCTGCTTCCAATATTGATGCTTCGATAAGAGAAGGAGTTATGGTTTTTGGTAATGTGCTTTCTAATTCGGGCAGCCAAATGGCAGTTGTAGAATACGACTCAAGAGCGCGCAGAGTGACCATTAACAATTCTAATGAGCTACAACCTGTAACACCTCAATTTTTAAACGGACTTAGTTCTTATCTCGATAATGATTATTATCCCATATCAGATCAATTCAAATTAATAGGCGGTACTAACTGGCAAGATGCTCTGATCTATGCTAACAATGTTGAAGGTGCGGATTTTGTATTGATGCTTACAGATGGCAATCCAACATTTTATAATACTGCGGGATTATCAAATCAAACAATCGCAGGAGAAGGGGAGCGATTTGATTTAACTGCATTAAAATATGCACAAGATGCAGCAAATAATTTAAAGAGAGCTGAGAAGCACTTATTTGTTGTGGGTGTCGGCATGTCCAATACGTCACAGCCTATCATAGACATCTCGGGTAATGAAAGATTTGAATTTGAAGGAGACATCAATTCATTCGTGGCATCAGATTATGTGTTGGTTGCACCGGACGAAGTCGAGAAAGTGTTCGCTATGGTAGCGATTGAGACATGCGGTACTTTGATTCCAACGATAGGAGAATGGGGCATTATTAATTTGTTCTTATTGTTAGTTATAATTGGAGTTGTAACAGTAAGACAGACTGTACCAATCAAACTCAAGCCACAAGTATGACGATCTAAAGAAGGTTTCAACTGATTGATCAAGAGGAAAAATGGTCAAGTTAGTTCAATTTGAATTATTTCTTTACCTCCTTAGAATCATGAAGACCGATGCCATCACAGTGATCTATATTAACCTCTAGCAACCCACCATGATCTACCGAGAACTCTTCTTGTAACTCTATCGAATGCCCTGCGTTAAAAGTAACATCGCCCGAAGACCTAACTTTTCCATCTGAAAAAATGCTGAATTCTGCCCAGTAGTCGATTGAATCAGGCATCTCCTCATTGTTGATCATAAAGTCTGAAATATTTAGCAAGCCTTTGCAATAGATGTTGCAAACATTGGGATTTTCCAATTTTATAAAAATAGAATCTGAAATAGAATCGAAATTGTTATAGGCTGTTGCAACAAGATAACCTTCTGTGGCGGTACTTAAAAACCCTAGTGCTGCTGTATTGCCAACTTGTTCTATGAGTATGCCACCTTCACCTTTATATGTCCAATCAATATTGAGATGGTCTATGTCTTCTAATGTATCTACTCTGTATATATAGTTATCACTATTGGCACATACTAAAGATGGACCTTGAAGTATGAGGAAGTTAGGAACAAGAGCAAAAGGCGGAACACTGAATGTAGCATCTATCGTATCGGTAGAGCACTGATCAGATGCTACATAGTTAATTGTGGTAGATCCGCTTGTGAAAGGTGGTGATTCATATTTAGAAAGATCTGTAGCCTCTATAACACCACAAACACCATCAGTATATCCAAACCCTGTTATCCATTGTTCAAAAGTTGAATCTATTGTAAATTGATCAGCCATCACTCCTGTTTCAAAATCTTTTGGACCAAAGACTTTAATAGGAATGGACTGTTGTATAGTATACATAGAGCTGCTCGTGCTTTCTATAAATTGGCCTTCAGTTAGGCCAAATGTTGACCTTATTCTAATTAGAATCTCAACACTTCCTCCACATGAAGAAGGAGGTTCTATGCTGTTTAGATCAACAAGGCCTGTTAGAATTATTGAGTCCATAGTACTAAGATCATTGATGACAATTACATCATATGTAATCACGCTATCACATCCGCCTATAGCTTGAAAGCTTGCTAACCAATCAACAAAATCATCAGAGTCGCTACATGCTGATTTTTCAATTGGCTCTGGGGCTTGACTTTCTATGTTGGTTGGTTGCGTAACACGAAATGTTGAATTGCAACTCATTAGATCTCCATCGCAAAAAGTACTAATCATAAGAGTAGTGGCGCCCCCGCTTATATCTGGACTTTCAAGATTGTCAAGTGACTCAAGAGAGATAGACGTCATATCATCGATGGTAACTTTATAGATTATGTCTCCAACTGAATGAGCAACTCCTTCGAAAGAGCCAAGCCATAATTCAAACAGTTCATCAATTTTGGTTTGTGATTGACATGGAAAAACAACTTGATCATCAGGGCAAGTTACTATAGAAAGTTCATTGGATAATGTTATTTCATCTGTAGAGGCACATGAACCATTAGCAACAGTCCATAGAAGCGTTATTTGTTGATTCTCAGTGAGACCTGTGACTTCACTTTTAGGGTCAAGTTTATTTATAATTATAACATTGAGACTATCTCCAACAAATGACCATATGCCAGAT
>CAZRXJ010000357.1:0-3402 GCA_964604025.1 uncultured Saprospiraceae bacterium
GATTAAACTTTCAAGGAATTGGAGATGATGGACAATTTGTTTTTGAAGATGTGAATGGTGATGGAGTATTTGATGCGGCTGACGAGCAGGTGATAGGAGAAGGGCTTCCTGATTTTTCATTAGGATTCCAGAATCAATTCAAATTCGGCCAAATAGATTTTAGCTTTTTCCTTAGAGGAGACTTTGGCCATCAGTTGGCTAACATGTGGAGAGTATTTTATGAGCCTGTTGGAAATGGTTCAAGAGAAATAGAAAATATCGTGAGTACGGAGTTTTTCGATGAAAACCTTACGGCAACTCCTATTTTTTCAAGCTATTATGTCGAAGACGCGTCATTTATAGCATTGGATAATGTAACATTAGGTTATACTTTTGATCTTGCAGAAGGAGGAGCTTTCGATGATTTAAGAATTTATATCAACGGACGCAATCTCTTTTACATAACTGGCTATACTGGCGCGGATCCATCTGTTAGATACCAAGATTTTGGTGCAACAAGTAATGGTGCGAATCGAAACTTAACAAACGGGAATCCACTTGCACCAGGAATTGATAGAAGGAACAACTACTTCAGAACTCAGTCCTTTACTGTAGGGGCGTCATTCGGATTTTAATCACTAAAAAAATTATTAAAATGAAATATATAGGTAAATTTTTATTTGTCTGTCTTCTGGTCATAGGATTCACGCAGTCATGTACGGATCTAGATGAAGAAGTGTTCAGCCAGCTTACGTCTGATAACTTTCCGCAGTCTGAAGATCAATTCATATCTGCATTGGGTGCAACTTACTCTAGTCTTGCAAATCTTGGAGGACACAATGGATACAACTCGATGCAGATGGTTGCTGGAGATGATGTTATGATTCCTCAAAGAGGTAATGATTGGTTTGATGGTGGCGTATGGTTGAGATCACATAGACATGAATACAATGCACAAGAAGGTTGGTTAAATAACGCTTGGGGCGAACTCTATGGCGGTGTTAACAATTGTAACCGTGTAATTGAATTATTTGAATCACTAGTTGCAGATGGAAGTGTAGAGCAAGCAGATGCAGAGTCATTTATCTCTGAGCTCAGAGTCTTAAGAGCTTACTTTTACTTTTTACTATTAGATGCTTATGGCAATATACCAATTGTAACAGCATTTAGTGGAGGAGATGCTAATCCAGCGACCTCGTCAAGATCTGAAGTATTCAGCTTTGTAGAGTCAGAACTTAATGCAAGTGTACCTAACTTGACAAGAAGTAAAGATGCAACGACTTATGGCCGTTTCAATTATTTCGCAGGTAAGGCTTTGCAATCAAGACTATATCTTAATGCAGGTGTCTATACAGGAAATGAGAGATTAGGAGATGCTATTGCAGCTGCTGATGAAGTTATAAATTCAGGATTATATTCATTAGAAGGAGACTACTTTGCCAACTTCAATGAAAGCAATGAAGGATCTAATGAGAACATATTTGTAGTACCATATGACAACACACAAAACTGCTGTTTCTTTTGGGCGCAGATGACTAACCACTATTCAAGTCAGACTGTTTATAATCTAAATGATCAACCTTGGAATGGTTACTGTGCGTTAGAGGAATTTTACAATTCTTATGATGATAGTGATTCAAGGAAAGGAGAATTTGGAAACCCAACAGGACCAGGTAACTTTATAGCAGGACCAATGGGTGTAACAGATCCAGGTGTTGAGCCAGGGGATCCAGATGGACCAGAAGTTATACATACTCCTGAGATCAATGCACACTTTCCTAATGCACTACGCCAAGCTGGTGTCAGAATTGGAAAATATGAGTTTGCTGGAGGACCTAATACAATGAGCAATGACTTCGTAATCTTTAGATATGCAGAAGTACTATTAAATAAAGCAGAAGCAGAGTTTAGAATGAACGGCGGAGGTCTTGCACTTGTAAATATGATTAGATCAAGAGCAGGTCAAGCTGGATTTGGTGCAATGACAGAACAAGATCTTTTAGATGAGAGAGGCCGCGAATTATTTGCAGAATCTATCAGACGAACAGATCTTATTAGATTTGGACAATATGGTAATGAGTGGAACTTTAAACCAGCATCTGATGCTAACAGAACAATATTCCCTATACCGCAAGCACAGTTGGATGCAAATCCAAACTTGCAACAGAATCCGGGTTATTAAGATTTATATACGTTAAGAATAAAAGGAAAGTATGGCAACATGCTTTCCTTTTTTTATTAGAGCATGATTTATAATATCCATTATTATGTGATACGTATCATGATCATAGCGATCATCGTAACAGCTATGAGTTGTAATTCTGATCTGCATGAATCAACTCAACTTTTTAGTATGATGAATAATGATGAAATAGGTGTGTCGTTTTCTAATGAACTTCATTATACCGAAGAATTGAATACTTATACCTATCGTAATTTTTATAATGGTGGTGGTGTAGGAATAGGTGATTTTAATAACGATGGATTGAATGATGTCTACCTCACAGGCAATCTAGTACGCAATCATCTTTATGTGAATAAAGGTAATTGGAAATTTGAAGAAGTTGCCAAAGAAGCAGGAGTAGCATGCGAAGATATATGGTCGACTGGCGTAAGTATCGCTGATGTCAACGGTGATGGTTGGCAAGATATATATGTCAGTAAGTCTGGACCTCCTGGAGGATCTAATAGACGCAATGAGTTGTTCATCAACAACAAGGACATGACTTTTTCAGAACAAGCTGCGGCGTATGGATTAGATGATTTAGGTCTTTCCACTCATGCAGCATTTTTTGATATGGATAAGGATGGAGATTTAGATTGTTATCTACTCAATAATTCGTTAAGATCAGTAGGAGGATTTGATCTTATCAAAGATCAAAGGGATGTCAGAGATACTTTAGGAGGAAACAAATTGTATAGAAACGATAGTGGACACTTTACAGACGTGAGTGAAGAAGCAGGGATCTACGGAAGTAGAATAGGGTTTGGCCTAGGGGTGACTATTGGAGATGTTGATGGAGATAATTGGCCAGACATATATGTCTCCAACGATTACTTTGAAAAAGACTATCTCTATATCAATCAGCAAAATGGAAAATTTGAAGAACGCAGTAATGACTTTATCACAGAGATGAGCCTATCTTCTATGGGTGCAGATATGGCCGATCTTAATAACGATGGAACTCCTGAGATCTTTGTTACTGACATGCTTCCAAGTATAGAAAGAAGAATAAAAACTAAGACCACTTTCGATAATTGGGACAAATATAAAAGACAAGTTGAACAAGGGTATGGTCGACAGTTTACACGTAACACATTGCAATTGAACAATGGTGATGGCACCTTTAGCGAGATATCAAGAATGGCAGGAGTATATGCTACTGACTGGAGTTGGGGAGCGTTAATCTTTGACATGAATAA
>CAZRXJ010000358.1:0-3392 GCA_964604025.1 uncultured Saprospiraceae bacterium
CTACTTTGAATTGTTGAGTCACTTCGGCCATTCCACATGCAGAAGCGGCAGCATTAGCAAGTATTTTCCGTGCAAACGGATTAAGTTTTAGAATATCACTAACAGAAAACATCATCGTGATATCTTTGATTCCAACAAATCCCGATGTATCACCAGAGGCCATTGTTGATACCATAATCTTTGGAAGACCATATGGCAACGCTTGCATAATATCACAACAGCTCGAAGTCCCTTGAGTACCTCCCAAGCCGAGAACGGCATGTACCTCATCATTAGCAATCTTAGGCAATAAGATGTTGATACATCCTTGGACCATCACAGGGCCAGCTTCCTCTCTGGTCGGATTGACCATTATCTCTTTGTAAGATTTGCCTCCAGCAGACGCTACTTCTTGACGAGTGTGCGATGCAGCTATACCAGCCTTACCAACTACACCAATATCAAGTAATAGTGCTTTATGTCCAAGACCTTCTATCTGTTCTATCAAGTAACCTGCCTCTTGGTCTTTGGTATCAAGCGTGATAAGAAGTGCTATCGTCTTAGGCATATCTTAGGATTAGTATCTTATACTGATTAGGGATTGTCTGGAAATCTCAAAGCTGTGAATGCTTCTGCAGTAGAGAGTACCGCTTGCTCGATCGGAATCCGTTCTGTAGAAGATCCCGTCCAAAATCCATCACAAGTAGTATTATTTAATACATACTGAAAGTCAGGTGGATTGACCATAGCTGAGCCATGAGCAACAAAAATAGTATCAGGACTTAGCGGTCTCAAGATCTTATTAGCTTCCTCGATCCGTATGGCAGCTTGTTCGATGCGTTCTCCAGAATCATAACCCTTTAACCCACCTTGGGTGGTACCACAATGAAAACAAAAAATGTCTGGCTTCGCCTCTTCCATGATGCGGATACTATCCTCGATTGTGAAGGACAACCCTATAGAAATCATATCCATCTCTTTTGCAAGAGCCAACATCTCTATCTCGTTATCGATGGTTATACCGCTCTTTGTCAATACTTTATAGATCTCACTATCTCGATCTACATATGTAATCGATGGGCCAATATTAGAAGCTGAGTATACACCCATATCTTTACATTGTTGTAAGACCATCCGCATATCTTTAAGCGGATCGTTGGGATTAAGACAAGCGCAAACGAACGAATCACCTTGGATCGCTGGCATTATATCTTCTCTGGTATAATCGAGTGTCTGTTTGTTAGAATCCAGAATAGGCCACATCATCGACATTGTACCCATACCATTGGCTCTCAGTCTTGCTCCAGAGAAAGTATTGATACAATCTACACCAGCCTTCTCAAGAAGTTGAGCTACAAGACCACTTCCGGCACTAGCGATCATGATGGGTATTCTATCTAGTTTTTTCTTATTTAACTTGGCAAGTATCTCTTGTCGAGAAGTGTGTTTTACAATCATATAATATCTAATATCATTTCACAAGTTACCTTAACAGTAATCTCATGATTAAAGTAAGAGATATAAGGAATATCAGAGAATTTGAGCGGATTTATTCCTACTAAAGTTCATGTTCACTTAGCACATGTAGGGTTATATCACCCTATCATTGCCACCATCTATAGGTACTTGAGCACCAGTGATTTTAGAAAATGTTTTCCCTAACATAGCCACAGTTAGATCAGCAACGTCACTAGAATTAACTTCTGTTTTCAATACATTGTTAGTCTTATACTGGTCTATAGTTAACCCATAATGATTGGCTCTCGCGGCCAATATTTCATCCGTCCAAAGACCTGTATCATAGACTGCATTAGGGTGTATAATATTGACTCTTATTCCTTTGGACCCTAACTCCATGGCTGCTACTCGACCGAATTGTGTAAGCCCCGCTTTAGCGACGGAATATGCGGCGGCCCCTGGGCCTGGTGCTGGGACATTTTTGGATCCTATAATAACAATAGAAGGATCACATCCTAATTCTAAAAAAGGCACACACAGTTTAAATAAGCGCTGATGACTTGTGACATTGACATCTAAACTTTTAGACCAAACTTGCTCGTCCATATCAACGATATGAGCACTCTTTGGAAAGATACCTACATTAGACACTAACATATCTATGCCTCCATATTGCACAATTATCTGATTAATACAATTAGAAAGTTCAGAAGCCTTTGTTACGTCACATTGTAAGCCTAATACTTCCCTCCGCGAAAAACGATTATGTATCTTCTCGTCGATATCTAAAGCTGCAACTACCGCTCCTTCTTCTAACAATCTTTCGACACATGCTTTCCCTATGCCGCTTGCAGCCCCTGTTACCATCGCCACTTTACCTTGCAATGGTTTAGCGATTCCAGTTTTTTTCAATTTTGCTTGTTCAAGGCTCCAGTATTCCATTTGAAATAAGTCCTTTTTGGGTAACGCTTTCCATCCACCTAGATGTTCTGCTTGAGCAATAGCTTTCTTGGTATGTCTTGTGATATCTTTAATTATTCTAATCGCTTTTATTGAAGTTCCAAATGACAACGTTCCTAACCCTTTTAGGATCGCCCACCTTGGAGCACTATCCAGTCGTTGTTCTTTCTTTTTATATTTTTCAAAATAAGCATGATACGATGTCTCAAATGCCTTAAGGTCCTTATCGATGTTTCTTCCAAAATAAATAGGCACTCGTTTTGTTCGGATGATATGATCGGGTGTCAAAGGTCCTCGGCTGGTTATCTTTCGAACATCCTGTCGATTACTAAAGCCAACTGATGCTGGAGTATCATCTAATTGAGAAAGAACTGGTAATCCCCAAAGATTAGAAACTGATTTTCTGATTTTCGCAAGGCGAAGAGAATCAATCCTTTTACTCTCTTGTCCTTTAGTTTCTGTTGCTCCTTGTTTCTTTAGATATCGTTCTGCCTTAGAGACTATCCTGATCATCTTCTCATAACACTTCTTTGCATCATGATCAAAAGTAAATACTCCGTGGTTCATCAATATCATGCCGTCTAGTGACTCCCAGTCAATGTCCTTTGTCATCGCATAGATTGTCTTTGCCAATATAAATCCTGGCATTACATATGGGACAATCAACATGTTTTTTCCATATATCTTTTCTATACGAGATCGGCCGTCAGCTGTGTTAGTAATCACCACTACGGCATCCGCATGAGTGTGATCTACGAAGCGATAAGGGATGATACCATGAAGGATAGCTTCTACAGAAGGGTTAGGTGCTGATGGATCAGTCATGGCCATACGCTGATACTTGACCATATCCATATCACTTAATTCAGGTAATTCAATTAACTTCTGTAATGCTTCTAACTTTACAGGAGCAAAGCCTTCGGCTTTTATCGTCCCTAAATCCCAACCGCTTCCTTTGACATAGAGTATTTCTTCTTTTTCTCCAAAAATATTTT
>CAZRXJ010000359.1:0-3386 GCA_964604025.1 uncultured Saprospiraceae bacterium
AATGATATCAAATTTGAAGTGCCAAAACATCATTAATATTTAGTTAAAACTGGGTATTTGACATATCATTTTATGTCTTTTTAAGGTTAAGTAATCATTAGATAGTTTTTTCATACAATTCGATAGAAGCTTACCCAATCGGTAGGCTTCTTTTTTATTTGATATATCTGATAAGTCTGATGATGACATTAATAATCACACTAAAGAGGATCATAGTTGTGATCGGAAAGTAAAATGAGAAATTTTCTTTCTTTATTTTGATATCCCCAGGCAAATGTCCGATCCACTTTAGTTTATCTCCAAAAAAATAAAAAATGATTCCTGTTGCTGTGATCAACAAGCCTAATGCTATAATCCATTTGAAAGATTCTTGATTCACGAAGCATCATCCTTTGTCCATAATTCTTTTTTATAGACGCCCTTGTTGATCAGACTAATTATACGTTCTTGAACAAATGGCTTGTCTTTCTGATAAGTTACGCCAAACCACTCTTCATCACAAGTCACTACATCCACTGTTTTCTCACCACTTGTGATCAGATGCTCAATTAATAATGGAATAAAAAACTCTGATTTTGGCTTATGTCCTTCTTCTTTTAAAAACTTTTTAAATTGATCTTCGCAATAGTCAAAGTAGTCAGGATAGAAGCCCCAAAAATTCATAGAAACTGTAGTCATCGGCGATAGAAAAGAGAAAGTATCGCCATCCGGGTAACTAATCTTCTTGTCAGCATCAAAGCCAATCTTCAAAGTTTCAACGATGCTCAAAAGTTGGTTCTTATCATTAGTATCGCATATTCCTCGATTAACCGTTCCGTGGTCACTCATAGTCTTGAGTAAGTTATATCCTACTAATGAGTACGTCCCTTCTGGCGAATTGTTAAAATGAGTCTTGACGTTTCTGTATGCTTCTCTTCCATAAAAGTCATCAGCATTTATCACTACAAATGGTTCATTGATCACATCTCTTGCTACCCAGACTGCATGTGCTGTTCCCCATGGCTTCTCTCTATTCTTATCATAATCCACACCTTCTGGTACATCATGAATATCTTGGTATACATATTCTATCGAGATACGATCTTCAAACTTTCCTTTGAAAAATGACCTAAAAGCGTCATTGAAGGATTCTCTTATTACAAAAACGATCTTCCCAAATCCCTCTTCAATCGCGTCGTAAATACTATAGTCTAATAATGTCTCTCCTGATGGTCCAAATGCATCCATTTGCTTAAGGCCTCCATATCGACTTCCCATCCCTGCCGCAAGTACTAGTAATGTAGGTTTCATCTATTCTTTCTTATTGAGCTACAAATATCCTAAATCAATTTTACATATAGCTAATTATCTTAATAAGTATAAAATCCTCTTGATATTGAGTTGCACATTTTAACTATTGCATATGTGTGACATGAGATACTTTATCCGTCTTAAGAAGTATTGTGGAGAATGTTTAGAGGTATCAAAAACATATTTTAATTTCGCAATGTTTAACTGCCATTTTAACTAAAAATACACAGATCAAAATAACATATTACATATATTTGTTATGTATATTTGCTTGATCAAAAGCGTTTTAATAGATTATGACGAGAATTTCCCTATTATTATTTGCTGTTCTTCTTGTTGTCTCTTGTACGAAAGATATCGTTTCTGAAGATATTCAAGTCGACTTAGAACTCAAGAGATTAATATCTACCGCTTCTCCTTCAGGTAATTACCGCAATTTTATCCTAGCTTCTGAGGAAGAATTAGATAAGATACCTCAAGATATACGCAATCCTCTTACACAAGTAAAAGTCGAATTGGGCAGGATGCTCTTTTTTGATACAGGTCTAGCAATGGGTGCGAAGTTTGCATCTGGTGTGGGCACCTACTCTTGCGCAAGTTGTCATATACCGGAAGCGGGATTTAGAGCTGGTGCTCCTCAAGGTGTAGCTGACGGGGGTAGAGGATTTGGTATCAATGGTGAAGGTAGATTAAGAGTAACCGAATACGCCGAAGATGATCTGGATGTGCAGAGTGCACGCCCATTGAGTCTTATCAATGTTGCTCATGTTACAAATACTTTTTGGAATGGTCAGTTCGGAGGATCAGGCGCTAATGTTGGTACAGAAAGTGTCTGGGATCTAAGGGAAGATACAGAACGCAATAACTTGGGGTTTGAGGCCATAGAAACGCAAAATATAGAAGGAGTTGAGACCCACAGATTCGTCTACAATGAAGAACTACTTGAGAGTTATGGTTATATAGAACTATTTGATGAGTCTTTTCCTGAAGTTATGGAAGAACAGCGCTATAGTTCATTCACTGCTTCTTTAGCTCTATCTGCTTTCTTAAGGACTATTAATTCTTCTCAAGCACCTTTTCAACGATGGTTAAAGGGCGAGAATGACGCGATGTCATATCAAGAAAAAGAAGGTGCTAATCTATTCTTTGGCAAAGCGAGATGTGCGAGTTGTCATTATGAGCCCAATATGGGTTCGTCAGAGTTCCATGCTTTAGGTGTTAAAGACATGTATCAAAGAAGTAGTTTTAACACTTCAGCGCAAGATAGACGTAATCTAGGGCGTGGTGGATTTACGTTGAATAGTGAGGATAACTTTAAGTTTAGAGTACCACCCATCTATAACATGGGAGACTCTCCTTTTTACTTTCATGGTTCAAGCAAGTTGACACTAGAACAAGTGATTGATTATAAGATAGAAGCTCGATCTGAGAATCCCAATGTTTCTAATAACCTCTTGTCAGAGAAGTTTAGACCTATTGATATCACTGAAGAAGAAAGAGAAGCACTTCTTCAGTTTCTCCTTAAGTCATTGAGAGATCCTAATCTAGATAGGTTTGCACCCAATGCAGTACCATCTGGCAATTGCTTTCCTAATAACGACTATGATTCCCAAGTAGACTTGGGTTGTATATAGACTAGCTAAACATACTTCTTATCTTCTGATAAACCTATAATTGAGGCTCGTAACGAGGTTGTAGATACCAGGCGCTTGATGTTATATCTCTTTTGATCTGTGCCAAGTAGTCCTCAAGATCATGAGATAGGCAATCAAAACTAATAATGACCCTGCTTCCACCTTTAAATGTCTGAATAGCGCAATGGTATCCTTCTGTTTGTACTCTTTCCATCATATTAACAGCATTGGCCCTTTTGTTGAAAGATCCTACTGTTATCATGCATCCATCTCTAATGATGTCATCCGTGAGTACGTGTTTGTACTTTTCTAGCATTGGATTATCAAATATCTTGGAAGAATCCAATGAACCGATGGGGTCAACATCATCAGGTGCTCTCTCTAATTCTTGAGCGTCTTGTTCAATGGGCGCGATAGTGTCAGACGGCTCAAAACTACACTTCTTATAGATCAATGTTATCA
>CAZRXJ010000360.1:0-3366 GCA_964604025.1 uncultured Saprospiraceae bacterium
ATCTATGATAACTGGTTCTTGAGGTGCGATGATATCTATGAAAAAACTTTTAGTTATAGGATCAGCTCCACAATTAGAATATGCCGTAATTGAAAATCCAACATTATCTCGAGCTGAAACTCCTTCTACGCTAATCGTTCTAAATTCACTTTCAAAAGCATCAATAAAGGCAAGTGATCCATTAGGAATAAAATCAAATAAGTCTAAATCACCAGACACTTCGAGTCTATAGTCCTGATAAGTTAACTCGAACAGTTCTATGAAATCATATGTAACGCCACTAGCATTACAAAGATCTGGGTTTTCATCTGGTACCGTACCAAATAATGGAAACAATGACAAGTCATCAATTGTAATTAGAAAATTGTCACCCATCACTGTAGGATCATCGGGCGTAAATGTAAAATCAACAGTCTGTCCTGCAAAGTCTTGAAGCACATTGCCTGGTGTCCATGTACCCGTTATACCATTGTCATCTTGACTTGGTAACACGACATCTGAACAAAGTATACTCGACAAGTTCACAAAGCTTACAGTTGCTTGACACTCAGCATCAGAACTTGCTAAGACACTCACTTCTAACTGATCAATAATCTCGCAATTGTTCTCATCAACTACGGTAACTTGATAAGTCCCACTTAAAGTAGGATCTATGTTATCGAATAATAGATTATGATTGCCATTATCAATATTACCTTGTCTTGTGGTTCCATCTGGAAGCGCCCAAAAGTACTCTGAGTTAGGATTAGCTGCTGTTATCAACTTAAAGCTTCCTTCTCCTTCACATATAACATTACCAGTAGGGTTGCCTTCTATCTGAAGATTAACAACGGTGTTCATCCTAGGTAATCCTTCAAGAGTAATGTTACCGATGTCATAAGAACCGCCATCGGTCTGCGTACCACCTGTTATGAAGACTGCAATCGCCGTCCCATCACCACCTATATCAAAAGTGTGTGATATAGATAAAGATCCACTACTTGAAGAAGATCCACATATTGTGGTTGTTAACTCTTCCCCAGTTTCAGTGTTGAGCACTCTAACTTCTAAGACATCTGTACCTGCCCACTGATCTCCTTGATCGGTAGGACATGCTTCTACAATAGCATCATCTGGAGACTGATCGTCGGCCGTACCACAAATAAGATTACCCCTGACTGTTATGTCAAAGGATATCGTGGCTTCACAAAATGCCGTCACTGGTATAGGCCCAATGATCAGTTGGTTGTCATTATTACCACAAGAAGGATTAGGGTCACCTGCCACACAAGGGCAAGTCTCTGAGCCTTCTGTATCTTCAAATGCGAAAAAATCTGTGATAACTCCAAAGGTGCCGGTTGCGTCTTGATCGCTGCCATCAGCAAACCAGGGGTTTCCTCTGTCTGTAATACCGGAAGTTGATCCGGGTGGTTGACTGCTCCAGTTCAGGGCGTCAATGGGTACCGTCTGACTCAATATCGGGGTTAGGGATATCAGTGAGACAGCAACTAATTGGATTAATTGTCTCATCGGTTCTAAGATCATGCTACTTATATAGACATGATTTTGTATATATCCCCCCTTATCTCAAGCCTCTTGAATTGTCATCTACTTTACATTTATCAAGGTGCAGAGCAAATTAGCTATCTAAATCGCATCATAAGGGTGGTTAGGAGAAAACTTCTACTTTTGCTGATCATAACAATATGGAAGCATGGCATTAAGCGAACAAGAGCTTATAAGAAGAGAAAATCTCCAAAAAATAATCGAATTAGGGATCAATCCTTATCCGAGTTCCGAGTATAAAGTATCCCATACATCTCAGGATGTTATTGAAGGTTATACCGAAGAGAAAAAAGATCAGTACAAAGAAGTTACACTTGCGGGCAGATTAATGATGAAACGTATCATGGGAAAGGCATCATTCGCAGAGCTTCAAGATAGCGCAGGACGGATGCAAATCTATGTCAACAGAGATGAAATATGCCCTGGAGAAGATAAAACCTTATACAATACGATCTTTAAGAAACTACTCGATATTGGTGATTTTATAGGTGTAAGTGGGCATACTTTCACTACACAAACAGGACATACTACGTTGCACGTCACCAAGTTAACGGTACTGAGTAAATCGCTGAAACCATTGCCTATAGTTAAGACTGATGCTGATGGCAATGTCCATGATGCCGTGACAGACCCGGAGTTCAGGTATCGTCAGCGATATGCTGATCTCATCGTCAATCCAAGCGTCAAAGAAACTTTTGTCAAGAGATCTAAGATGTACAACAGTATACGCTCTTTTCTCAATGAGAGGGGATATATCGAAGTTGAAACTCCGATCCTACAACCGATCTATGGAGGAGCAGCCGCAAGACCATTTAAGACTCATCATAATACACATGATCGAGATCTTTATCTGCGTATAGCAAATGAGCTTTATCTAAAGAGACTTGTTGTAGGTGGATTTGATGGTGTATATGAGTTTTCTAAGGACTTCAGAAATGAAGGCATGAGTCGGTTTCATAATCCAGAATTCACACAGATCGAGCTTTATGTAGCTTACAAAGACTATGAGTGGATGATGAATCTCGTTGAAGAAATGATAGAGAAGGTAGCCATTGATGTCACTGGTTCTACTGTTGTAAAAGTCGGTGATCATGAGATCAACTTTAAGCGCCCATGGAAAAGATATACGATGTATGGTGCAATTGAAGAATTCACTGGAGTGGATATCAGTGAGATGGACGAAGCGCAAATGAGAGCAGCAGCGAAAGACATGAAAGTCAGTCTGGATCCTACGATGGCCAGAGGCAAAATTATAGATGAGATATTTGGAGAGAAGTGCGAAGCCCTCTTGATTCAACCGACTTTTATAACCGACTACCCTATTGAGATGTCACCATTGGCAAAAAAGCATCGTAGCAAAGAAGGATTGGTTGAGAGATTTGAAGCCATATGTAATGGAAAAGAGATCAGCAATGCATTCTCAGAATTAAATGATCCAATCGATCAGAGAGAAAGATTTCAGGCACAATTAGAATTAGGCAAGCGAGGTGACGATGAGGCAATGGTCTTGGATGAAGACTTCTTGCGAGCATTAGAATATGGCATGCCCCCAACTGCTGGAGTCGGTATAGGAATGGATCGCTTAGCGATGATCATGACTAATTCTGACAGCATACAAGATGTACTGTTCTTTCCTCAGATGAAACCAGAAGATAAATAGAATGGCTGAGGATTGGATGATGTGACCATTAAGTAATTAAGCAACTAGAAAATAAAGGAAGATGTCAAAACTACTGGAAGGGAAAAGAGGGATTATATTTGGAGCATTGGATGAAAAATCCATTGCTTGGTCGATAGCTGAGAAGTGTCATGCACACGGGG
>CAZRXJ010000361.1:0-3366 GCA_964604025.1 uncultured Saprospiraceae bacterium
CCATCCACGGATGATACCTAATCTATTGCCTATCGGATTCGTCTTTTGACCCATATTATTTATTCTTCTTCTGCCGAAGCAGCGCCTTTAGCATCGTTATCTGTTTCTAATGAATTCTCAACTATAAGTGTCAAGTGATTTGTTCTCTTGCGGATGCGCATCGCACGTCCTTGTGGTGCTGGTCTAAATCTCTTTAGCATGGTCCCTTCACCTACAAATACTGTCTTCACCTTAAGGTCGTAATCATCTGCACTATAAGCCATATCTGACTTGTTCTCCCAATTGGATATAGCCGATAAGAGTACTTTCTCAGCCCACACAGATGCTTCTTGACGCGAAAACTTCAAGATATTAAGTGCATCATCAACGGACTTGCCTCTGATCATATCCACAACTCTCCTCATTTTACGAGCAGACATTGGACAATTTTTCAATTTAGCTACTGCCTCCATATTACTTTCTATTGCCTGAGTGACCTTTATATGTTCTGGTTGGAGAAAACTCACCGAGTTTATGTCCTACCATATTTTCTGTTAAAAAGACAGGTATGAAAGTCTTGCCATTGTGTACAGCAATAGTCTGACCTACCATATCTGGTGTAATCATTGATCCTCTCGACCATGTTTTGATTACCGTTTTCTTATTAGAAGCCTGTGCTTTTTCCAGCTTCGTCTGAAGCTTGTGAAACACATATGGACCCTTCTTTAATGATCTAGCCATGGATGCTTCTATTTACGTTTAGTTATTATTAATTTATCTGAATACTTCTTCTTTCTGGTCTTTTGCCCTTTGGCCATGATTCCCGTACGTGATCTTGGGTGACCTCCTGAAGATCTACCTTCACCACCACCCATAGGGTGATCGACTGGGTTCATCGCTACACCTCTGACACGAGGTCTTCTACCTAAGTGTCTTCTTGTACCGGCTTTACCTAAAACTTTGAGGGCATGATCAGGATTAGAAGTAGTACCCATCGTTGCCTTGCACACTGATAAGATCCTTCTCACTTCTCCTGAAGGCAACTTGACTACACAATACTTTCCTTCTCTTCCCATCAACGTAGCAGATGTTCCTGCTCCTCTTACCAATGCAGCTCCTTTACCCGGAGTCATCTCTATCGCATGAATATCCGAACCAAGGGGTATCTCAGATAATGGAAGTGCATTGCCAATAGTTGGCGCAGATCCAGGTCCAGAAACAATCTTATCCCCTACTTTGAGATTATCAGGAGCAATGATGTATCTCTTTTCTCCTTTAAAATTAACAAGTGCTATAAATGCCGATCTGTTAGGATCATACTGAAGTGAAGTTACTTCACCCTGAACACCGTGATTCTCTCTTTTAAAATCTATGATTCTATAACGTCTCTTATGACCACCTCCACGATTACGCATTGTCATTTTACCATCGTGATTACGACCGCCTGACTTATGTAATTTGGTGATCAATGACTTCTCAGGCTTATCCTTAGAAAGACCGCTATAGTCAACGGTAGCCTTCTGTCTGAGACCTGGAGTTATTGGATTATATTTTTTAATTGCCATCTTTCTTTCTAATTATATATCTCCAAAGAAATCAATCTCTTCTCCTTCTGATAGTCTTACGATTGCCTTCTTGAAAGATGGCTTACGTCCTTTTTGAATACCAGATCTTGTATTTCTAATTTTGGATTTACCAGGCATCACAAGTGTATTAACCGACTCTACAGTCACACCATACATCTGCTCTACAGCTGATCTAATCTCTATTTTATTAGCCTTCTTATTAACTACAAAAGAGTATTGAACAAGATTCTCAGAGAGATGCTCACTCTTCTCAGTAATCAAAGGCTTTATAATTATATTCTTTGCCATCTTACTTTGCTTCGCTTGTAAATGATGATGCAATCTTTTCAATTGATCCTTCTGTCAAAATCAAATTGTGACAGTTCATAATTGAAAAAGTATTTAAGTCGCTGGCTCTTACTACACCTGATTTAGCAAGGTTTCTTCCTGACAAGTAGACGTTCTTATCATAGTCAGCAGTAACAAGAATGTTTTTCTTATTCTCTCCAGCTATGCTATTTATAATCCCTGCGAGTGCTTGGGTCTGCGGAGCTTCCATAGTGAAGTCTTCCATAACCTTGATATTGCCTTGAGCTAACTTCTGAGTCAATGCACTTGCTCTGGCCAATCTCTTAACTTTCTTATTGAGTTTGACTTTATACTTACGAGGACGTGGGCCGAAGATTCTACCTCCACCTCTAAAGATCGGACTCTTGATAGATCCTGCTCTCGCAGTACCTGTACCTTTTTGTCTTTTGATCTTTTTAGTTGATCCAGCTATATCTCCTCTTTCCTTAGCCTTATGCGTTCCTTGACGTTGGTGTGCATTGAATTGTTTTACAGCTAAGTACAAAGCATGCTCATTTGGCTCAATGCCAAATATATCTTCAGGAAGTTCAATTGATCTTCCAGTAGAGTTACCGTCTGTATTTAATATATCTAACTTCATTATCTACGGCTTTCCACGATTACATAAGCGCCTTTATGACCTGGCACACATCCTTTCACAAGGATCAAGTGCTTATCAGCAAATATTTTAATCACTTCAAGATTCTTAGTCTTGATTCTATCATTACCAGTTCTTCCGCCCATCTTCATACCCTTCACAACTTTCGATGGTGTCGCACATGCTCCGATCGCTCCAGGTGCTCTACTTCTATTATGCTGACCATGTGTCGCATCTCCAACACCGTGAAATCCATGTCTCTTCACAACTCCTTGAAAACCTTTACCTTTTGAGGTACCGACAACATGTACAAAATCACCTTCTTCAAATACCTCATCAACACTTACTGTGTCACCAAGTGATTTGCCAAGATCAGAGAGATCAAACTCAGCCAGCTTGCGCTTGGGAGTTGTCCCAGCTTTCTTGAAGTGACCTTGCAATGCCTGGCTAACATTCTTAGCCTTGCGGTCTTCATATGCCAATTGAAGAGAAGCATATCCATCCTTCTCAACCTCTTTAACTTGAGTGACTACATTAGGACTTGCGTCTATAACTGTCACCGGGATATTCTTACCGTCTTTATCAAAGACGCTAGTCATGCCCATCTTCTTACCTATAATGCCATTCATTTATAGATACTTTTAGTATCAAAACTTAGTACTGTTGAGATATTCAACAATACTGAGTTAATAATTTTCCTTTAATAAATTACGAGAGCTTAACTTGGATATCGACTCCACTAGGTAGTTCCAACTTCGAAAGAGCGTCTACAGTCCGTTGTGTGGGCGTATAAATATCAATTAACCTCTTGTGGGTCCTCAACTGAAACTGCTCGCGGGATTTTTTATTTACGTGTGGTGATTTCAACACAGTAAA
>CAZRXJ010000362.1:0-3365 GCA_964604025.1 uncultured Saprospiraceae bacterium
ACCTCCACCTGTCGGATAGATGATGACATCTGGCAACTTCCAGTTGAGTTGTTCTGCTATTTCATAGCCCATTGTCTTCTTACCTTCTAATCGAAACGGTTCTTTCAGAGTTGTAACATCCCACCATTTGCCATCAGTATTGTCTGCTCTCATAGCAGCTGCACAATCAGATATATTACCATCTATAATGTTGACGACAGCACCCATGATATTACAATCCAACTGAAACATTTTAGGTGTCGCCTTGGGCATATAGATATTTGCCTTGAGCGAACCTTTAGCACAGTATGCACTAAGCGCACTTCCCGCATTGCCCGCAGTAGGAATCGAAAACTCTTTTATCCCCAACTCATTAGCCTTGCTAACTGCCATCCCTAATCCTCTAGCCTTAAATGATCCAGTAGGGTTGCCACCTTCTTCTTTAAGTGTCAACTCGCCAAACTCATATTGTTTGCTTGATTTATTGGCTTTTAGTATAGGTGTAAATCCTTCTCCCAGGTTGATGATATATCGGTCATCCCACAACGGTAGAACTTCTTTGTATCGCCACATATTAAGCGGTCTACCTTGCAGAATGCCCTTATTCAAAGGCTCACTTAGATCATATTGAGCGACGAGAGGTTCATGAGATTCAGTACAGAAGCCTTGTGGTATAGAGATGTCATAATTCTTACCAGATTCATGATTGACGAGTGCATTATACCTCGTGTTTATCTTAGCCATAACCTAATTTGATTTAAAGTCTTTTTTCAATTGTAGAAATGATAAATTGTGAGAACTAATTCACCACAATATTAAGGTAATGATGAATAGAATATTGATAATTGCACTGATTATGTCGTATCTGTCTCTAGAGGGCCAAAACAATCTTACGTATCAACAACCACATCAGGACATTATGTCCTTAGCTGATGTGACACCTGCACCATTGATGCAGATGAATAAAAAAGGAACACAAGCATTGCTCATCTATCGCAGTGCATACAAGTCTATCGATGAGTTGTCCGAGGAAGAGTATAGACTGGCCGGCTTAAGGATCAACCCAAAGACTAATCTGTCTAGTAGGGCTAGGTACTATATAGACCTTAAGATACTCGATGTTGCAACTGGTACAGAAGCCAAAATTACAGGACTGCCATCAGCTGCTCACATTACTAACCTCAGATGGTCGCCAGATCAAAGTCATATTGCATTTACGAATAGTGCGGATAACAGCTTAGATCTATGGGTTATCGATATGAACGCAAAGACGGCTCGACAACTGACTGATCAACCGCTTAACGCAAATATGGGCTCCGTTATCACTTGGCAAAAAGATAACAGCGGTCTCATCACGAAGATGCTACCTAAAGGAAGACAGGCACTAATAGATCGCAGTTCTTCTATCCCTTCTGGGCCAACAGTATCTATTAATGAAGGACAGAAAGCTCAGAACAGGACCTATCAAGATCTACTTAAGAATCCTACTGATGAGCAAAATTTTGAGACTTTAGCAAAGAGCGAGTTATGGATCGTATCGCTGGATGGTACATCTAAACAATGGCTTTCTTCTGATATGTATGACAATGTCATGATGTCACCTGATGGGCAGTATGTTATGGTCAATTCTGTCGGCAGACCATTCTCTTATATCGTTCCTTATCGAAGATTTCCTAAGAGTGTAACTATCTATAAGGCTGGAGGTGCTAAAGTCAAAACACTAGTCGATATACCGCTCATAGAAGAGATACCGAAGGGATTTATGTCCGTAGCTACAGGACCTCGTAATCACAGATGGAGAGCAGATCAGCCATCCACTGTTTATTGGATAGAAGCCATGGATGGAGGTGATCCAGCAACTGAAGTATCGCACAGAGATCACGTGATGCAGTCAGCTGTTCCTTTTAATCAACCTTCTCAACTCGTGACTAAGACGAAAGATAGATTTAGATCCATCACGTGGGGAGATGATCATACTGCTGTGCTCAATGAACTCTGGTGGAATTCGCGAACAATCAGAACTCTTATCATAGATCCTTCTGAGCCCACTAAAGAAGGAACTCTTTTCTCCGAGCGCAATTATCAAGATACGTACAGCGATCCTGGATATTTTGCAACCACAGATAATCAATACAATCGAAGAACACTTGATATAGATGGTGATCAACTATATCTGCTAGGTGATGGATTTTCGGAGGAAGGTAAGTATCCATTTGTAGATGCTTATAGCCTGACATCGGGTAAAACTTCAAGGATGTGGGAAGCCTCAGATCAATCTATGTTAGAAGATATATCTACTTCTATTGAGATGAGTCGAGGTGATATCTTAGTAAGAAGAGAATCCAAATCGGAGTATCCGAACTACTATATCAGAAATATAAAATCAGGAAATCTCAAGCAAATTACAGACTTTGAAAACCCTTTTGCAGCTCTTAATAGTGTACACAAAGAAATTATAACCTATAAAAGAGAAGATGGCCTAGAGTTATCCGCAACACTATACCTACCAGTAGGTTATGACAAATCAAAAAAAGAAAAGATGCCTATGTTAATGTGGGCATATCCAAGAGAGTACAAGGATAAAAATAGTGCAAGTCAGACTACCAGTTACGCTAATGAGTTTACATATCCATATTACGGATCTCCGATCTATTGGGTCAACCGAGGTTATGTAGTCTTGGATGATGTGGCTTTTCCAATTGTCGGAGAAGGCGAAGAACAACCCAATGATACTTTTAGAGGTCAGCTTGTCGCAAATGCAAAAGCAGCAATCGATGCAGTTGATGATATGGGTTATGTCGACCGTGGTAGAGTAGGGGTCGGCGGTCACTCCTATGGTGCATTTATGACGGCCAACTTATTATCTCACTCTGATTTATTTGCTGCAGGTATCGCAAGAAGTGGCGCATACAACAGAACACTGACTCCTTTTGGATTTCAATCTGAGGAAAGATCTTATTGGGATGCACCAGAAGTATACTATAATATGAGTCCGTTTATGCATGCTGATAAAATGAAGACACCTATGTTGTTGATACATGGTGAAGCAGACAACAACTCTGGTACTTATCCTATGCAAAGCGAACGATACTTTAACGCTCTTAAGGGACTTGGTGCAACAGTCAAGTTAGTGATGCTTCCTAAAGAAAGCCATGGATACGCCGCAAGAGAAAGTATCATGCATATGCTATGGGAGCAAGATCAATGGCTTGAAAAGTATGTAAAAAATAAGGATAAACCGATTAGTCCATAACACTACCCTAAGTTTTAGAATTATGAATCTAAAAGCTTTTATTCTTGTTACAGCAATTATAGAACTTCTTGCTGGTGTAAGCTTATTCTTAGCCCCAAACATGTTGCCGCCTATGGCAGAACAAGGACCGATG
>CAZRXJ010000363.1:0-3359 GCA_964604025.1 uncultured Saprospiraceae bacterium
CTCTTTAATGTTGACACTAGTCAAGTCCTCTCTTTGATAGAGATCTTGGTGTATCAAGGCCATAGATTGTACTCGATCCTGTCCTTCTTGAAGTGCTTCTAATGCCACTTTATCTGAGACGTGGTCTGTCTGTAGACCAAGTAGAGCGGAGATAAAATGTAAGTTGTTTTTCACTCTATGGTGGATCTCTTTTAGGAGAAGCTCCTTGTCTGACAGAGCCCTGCTGATAATTGTATTCTTCTCTTCAAGTGCTTTGTTAGCCTTGCGTCTATAGGCCCAAAGTCTAAAGAAGAGTAATGACAGTCCACCTGCACCAATTAATCCAGAAAGCAAGAGATAGTTTCTAATTTTGCTTTTTTCAAGCTGCGCATTTTTTAGATCAATGGTCAGATCTTTTTGTTGTGAAAGATATTTTTCTTCCATCTCTCTTCTAAGTTCTGCAGTGTTTTGAGATGCAAGATCCTGTTGCAATTTGATCTGACTTGATTGCTCTGTGTAAGCACCTTTCCAATCTCCAAGTGCATTGAGATTAAGAGCTCTTGTTTCGTGAAAGAAAGCCTTATTCTCTTGATAATCCGACGCAAGAAGATCTTCAGCTATAGGTTGTAGCACATCTTCAGAATTACGGTATTGTTCTAACATCGTTAAGCCACGAGCATACCAAAGTAGTACATGAAGATCCCGGAATGATATTCTGCTAAAATCTAACTCTTTTAAGATTGCAATTCCTTCTTCTACTCGATCCATCTGTATTAATGCTTCTCCGTATGCTCCATTAGTCAGGTATACGTCTTCTTCTTGACCAAGTGCTTCATACAATTCTTTTGCCTTTAAGATGTATGCCAATTGATTTTCTGGATCTTGCAATGATGTATAACAAGAAGCTATATTAAAATAAGTATTGGCGAGACCACTACTATCTTGGATGGACTTTCGAAGTTCTACTGCTTGATTATAAATGTCCAGGGCGTCATCATATCGATTTTCATTTTTATAACAGATTGCAATATTGTTGAGTAGCAGACTTCTTTTATTAATAAAGTCCTGCTCTCGGGCCAACTTTTCTGCAGTGATATATTCAGTCAATGCTAATCCCCACTTTCCTTCTTTAGAATAACTCACTCCAAGATTAATAAGACAGTTCACCTTTTCAATGACAGGCAGTTTGTGCTTTTCTACGATTGCTATGGCTGCTCTTAGGTCGATATATGCTTCTTCGCTTCTACCATTGTACGCACGTAGTCCTCCACGAGATCTAAGAAGTGTTACTACGCCTTTGTGATAGTCCAGTTCTTCTGCTAATCTCAACCCTTTGGCGTAGTAGTATTCAGTGCTATCTGCATCTTTTAAAAAGTATGTCTTACCTTTTTCATAGTAGTCAAGAACTGTAGTCGTGTCTTCTGTCTGGGCATTAAGGCTGACTAATGAACTTTGAAAAACAAGTAATAGTATTATAGTTAAACTGTAATATTGAGTGGTCATATGCAATTCTGAATTATGTAAATAATTCAATAATCCGATTAGAAACAGATGACCGATTCTTGACATCCAGTTTAGTTAGAATATTGGATATATGAAACTTGATTGTGCTTACGGATACAAAGTGACTTTCTGCCAACTGATTATTCGTCTGTCCTTTGAGTAACCCTTCTAATATCTCGTACTCTCTTTCACTAAGTGGATTGATGGCAATCTTGTTGACTTTCTCAATACTTAGCTTTAAGCGATCCATGTCTACACTGTATTTATAGAGTGCTAATTCTATGGCAGTAGATAGATCTTTGTCATTGAAGGGCTTAACGATATAACCATAGGGTAGTGTCTTTTTAGCTCTATCTAAAGTGCCTTTATCGGATAGTGCCGTGACAAAGATCAGTGGGATAGACTTGTTAGCAGCGACATACTCAGCGACATCGATACCATCCTTAGCGCCATGTATATTGATATCACACAAGATCAAGTCTGGATCATGGATAGCCAGATATTGTAAAGCATCATCAGAACTCTTCTTGACTACACTTTGCTCATAACCCAATTTGCGTAAGCGTCGCTGTATATCTAGAGACATAACAGCTTCATCTTCAACTATAAGGGTTGTAAAGTCGGACATGGTGCAGTGATCTTATCTTTGCTCAAGTTATAAAATCATCTGCCACTTAAGGGCAAAGCAGTTATGTTAAATTGATATCCATTCACTTCAAATGCTCCTCCTACTGATATCTCTAGCGTGTGACATCTCGCATCATCTTCCAACTCCACTACTTTATCAGATCCAATGATCGCCTTTGTACAGTCAGTCGGTATAATGCCTTCTGACCAATGACTTGCGACATTCCAAGATTCATCAGTTGGTCCTATGAATATACTTTCGAATACAGTTGTACAGGATCTCGCGCTTGAACAATTGATCATGTCTCCGCTGAACGACCAATTATGATCATCTATGAGTGACTGGCGGGCGGTTGCTGCAGCACAGTATTCTAAAGTTGAAGCACCCAAGCTTACATCAGGATATACATTTTGTGCAGACCATCCGATCAGAGTATTATCATAATTACGGATCGAGAGGTCAGATGAAGAAAACATACTACCCATAGATGCCACATTTTCAATGTTCCAATTGCTCAAATTCTGATCGAATGAAGATGCAGAAAAAAACATCGCTGACATGTCTTCAACATTGGAGACATCCCAAGTGGCAAGAGGTTGATTAAATGCTGAGGCGGCTTCGAACATACCTGTCATGTTTTCTACACTTGTTGTTGTCCATCCGCTTAGATCTCCATTAAAAGAACTTGCGTTTCTAAACATTCTAGACATGTAAGTTACACTTTCAGTAGCCCACCCTGTTAAAGGTTGATTAAACGAAGATGCACCTAAAAACATCTCACTCATATCTTCAACAAGAAGTGGTTCCCATGTCATCAGTGGTTGATTAAAAGCACTTGCAAGTTGAAACATAGAAGTCATATCCGTAACATTACTGACGTCCCATGTATCTAAAGGCTGATCGAAGGCACTTGCTCCATTGAACATGTTATTCATGTCTGTCACGCTACCAGTATTCCACATATCAGGTATCCCACTAAGTGGCTGATTAAAGGATGTAGCAAAATTGAACATGGAGGACATATCTTCTACTTTGACTGTATTCCAGTTACCTATCGATCCGTTAAATGCTCTTGCTTCTTTAAACATAGAGTGCATGTCAGTTACCTGCTCAGTATTCCAAGTATTCAGCGATTGATTAAAAGATGTTGCTTCTCTAAACATACTATTCATGTCAGTTACTTGAGAAGTATTCCAATTGGAGATGGGTTGGTTAAAAGCGGAGGCTCCATCGAACATTCGATTCATAT
>CAZRXJ010000364.1:0-3351 GCA_964604025.1 uncultured Saprospiraceae bacterium
ATAGTCCAATCGATATATTTTCATGGGATAATAGAAAGAATGATGACCCACTCAACGAAGTCAATCTGACATTAAATAGAAAACAACTTGATAGACTGATATCAGATGGAGATCAGTCATGGAAATTGAATGTACCTGTATCGTCTAGACAACAATTTGCAGTAAGCTTGAAGCCTTTCAAAGTACAAAGTGATAATGGACAATTATTGACACCAGAAGGACCGATAGAGAGTATTAACGATATGCAATTCTATAGAGGTGTCATCGAAGGTGATCATGGCTCATTGGTTACTGCTTCGATTGTAAACGGAGACTTCCAAATGTCCATCTCAGACAAAGATGGAGTGTATAGAATCTCACCGAGCAAAAATAAAAGTAATAACTACTCTATCTGGATAGATCATTCGCTTACCGAAAGAGAATTCTCTTGTGGCACCGATGATTCTCATCAATTAGAAAGACATCCTAACATAGACATCACACCTCAAAAAGACAACAATCAAAAAGCGGCAGGTGATATCGTACAAGTCTACGTAGAGTGTGATTTTGAATTGCGCAATGACAAAGGAGGAGTGAGTGGAACTGAGGCTTTTGTTGCACAGCTATTCGCAGAGATTATAACATTGTATGCCAATGAGGATATCAATATGGAGGTGTCTGATATATTTGTTTGGACTTCTCGTGACCCTTATGCGGGGAATGAGAATTTAAGTTCAGTACTTAGTCAGTTTGGTGCCAACAGGCAGAATAATTATAACGGCAGGTTAGCAACCCTCTTAAAAGGAAATACAAGTAATTCTTGTAGTATCGCAGGGCTTGCTTGGGTTGATGTACTATGCAGTACTTATAGTTCAAGACAAAATAGTGGGCCTTATAACGTTAATAGAGGCATTGGCTTTTGTGGTACAATTGGATTTGAAGCACTGGACGTATCCGTGGTTGCCCATGAATTAGGACATAACATGGGATCGCCTCATACACATAGATGTGCTTGGGGACCTAATAACAATCGAAAAATAGATGCATGTGGTTCTGATGGAAGTGCGAGCAATTGTTCTTTGGTTCAAAATCCCATACCACCTTCAGAAACAGGTACTATCATGAGTTCTTGTACTTCTAATTTTACAAATGGTTTTGGTACTGAACCTGGTAATCTGATGCGCAATCGAGTCGCTGCTGCAAGTTGCCTCATCAAAAATGATGGAAGTAACGATAATGGCGACGAACCTTCAACTGATGATAACGGAGGTAGTGACGATAATAATAGCGACAATCCTTGTACTCACACTACCCTAACGTATACAGGAGGCTCGATACTTTCTGCAAACGTGAAAGCTGATAATTTCATCAGAATAGCAGGTGATATATCGGTTATTGGTTTTGGAGATGTGAATTGGCAGGCTGAGAATCAATTTGAAGTATTTGGGACCTTGACAGTAGGCAATGGTGCGGAAGTGAATATTGTTGCTGCGGATTGTAACTAGGGAGTTCAGTTGTTTCAGTTGTTGGAAGTTTTCAATTTCCGATCTTTTATAAAATACTCAATTATCTACTTGAAAAGATTGTCTTCTTCTGACTTTCCTTTTCAATTAATATCGTTGATACTTGTTTCTTCATGTTACTCTTAATCAGTAAATTTAAGAGCGAGGGGGCTTGTTATATAGTTGTTGCAAGTTACAAACTTACGATAGCGTGATACGATATTAGATCAAAGTCGGAGGCATTCAATCAACAATAGTGGGCCTTCTACGTAACGCGTCTAAATCAATAGGCAATTTATTCTTGATTTATCACATTATTATTCGTACTTTTAATCGTACGATAAATAATACGATTCATGATAACAGCTAATGATCTCAAAGTTAGAGGTGTAAAAGCCATAGAAGAAGAACTCGAGAACTCACCTGAAGTCGCAATAACCGTTAGAGGTAAAGTCAAATATGTAGCGATGACAGTCGAGCAATATGACGTGATGAGAACGGCAGAAATCAAAACGGCTTATCAAAATGTCATAAGCGACATCGAAAACGGAAATTATGTTGCGGAGACTGCAGAAGAGCATATTGAACGTTTATGGAAAAAATAATCTGCGGTGCCTAAGATTATAACAACTCCATCCTTCGAAAAGAGGTTACAAAAATTCAAAAAGCAACATCCAAAACTGCGGTCAAAATATGTGGCTACGATCAAGCTTGTAGCACTTGACCCTTGGCATCCAACCCTACGTCTACATAAACTCAAAGGTGATCTTTCTCATCTATACTCAGTATCCATTAATTATAAGTATAGGATCATCTTGACTTTTATTATAAAAGAAGATCAGATCATCTTGATTGATATTGGGTCTCATGATCAGGTTTATTGATCCGCTGCAAGAGGTCTCTGATATTGAAAGTTTGCAACTTCCAATCTTTAATAAAACACTCAAGTATCTACTTAGAAAGATAGTCTTCCTATGACCTTCCTTTTCAATCAATATCGTTGATACCTGTTTTTTCATGTTACTCTTAAGCAGTAGACTTAAAAGATAGGGGGCTTGTTTTATAGTTGTCGCAAGTTACAAACTTACGACAGCCTGGTTTTTACATTGGCGATCGGTCATTCACTTTCTGTTCAAGAAAGACACATTAGAAAGAATTTATGACAGTGATAACATACAGTTTTAAATTATAGCATTGGCTTTAAGCGGTATATCTATATCACACTTGATCTAATCCCTTGTATCTTTGACTCATGGCTACTAATAAGCATGCTATCATACGATATCGCACTATAGATAGGTGTCTAAGAGATATAGATAGTCAGTGGTCTTGGAGAGAACTTGCAGAAGCCTGTAAAGATTCGATAGCTTCAAGTACTGGGAGCGAAGTCAATGTGTCAGAGCGAACCATCAAGTATGATATCTCTGCCATGCGTAACAATGAAGTTCTCGGATATCACGCACCAATAGAGTATGATCGCAAGGAAAAGACTTATTATTATAGCGATCCAAAATATACATTGACAGAGAGTCCCATCAACAAATCTGATTCTCAGCTCCTCCAAAATGCAATCTCTATGTTGGAGCAATTTATGGAAGTTCAGGAAGCGACAGGGATACATAACATCTTAACCAAATTAGAAAGTAGTCTCGACCGACAAAAGAAAAAACATGATCGGATTATACAGTTTGATCATGCCGTCGATGCACCGGGTCAGAAATGGTTATACAAGTTGTATCAACTCATCAAACAAAAAGAAACCGCTAGCATAACATATCAAGCATTTGGCAAGAAATCCAAAAATAGAATCATCAGCCCTCAGCTACTTAAAGAATATAAAGGGCGTTGGTATCTGCTCAGCTATGATCAT
>CAZRXJ010000365.1:0-3345 GCA_964604025.1 uncultured Saprospiraceae bacterium
AGGCCCACCATGTAAAAAGAGAGCTATGGGATTATCTTCATCATGTATATAATATTCTACATAATGTTCATATCCATCAATCATGATATACTCAGATGGCATATGGTCCGAGAAATAATCACAAGAATTTGAAGATAAGAGCGTAAAGAGACACGCCATAGTTATAACCTTGACTCTAATCCCCGTCTTACCCATTTAATAGAGCTTAGTAAGCGATTCTTTCTTCGATTTCTGATAGACAGAAAATGCTTGCTTTTTGGCTTGCTTCTTTTCTCCGGACGACAGTTTCTGATTTTGAATGATCGAAGTAATCTTTTTCCAAAATCGACTTCTTTCATTTCTACGATCTATGGCGTAGCCTCCTGCATGAATATTACTGATACAATTCATGAATTTATAACTTTTATGGTTATTGATTAGTTCCAATAAACTGAGAAAAAATCTTACAAATCTCGAAGATTGAAAAAGTGAATTCGTGGAGTTAACGAGGTTACGCCAAATTTTTAATATGTCTTTGAAATAATTTTATACCTAAATTGCTTATGCATATACAATTTATGTATATTGCATCATGAACTCCAAATTATTCCAAGGTAGTCTTGAGACAATCATTCTGCATCTACTCAGTCGACACGGCGAGATGTATGGATATGAGATCGCCCAAAAAGTCAAGTCTATCTCAGACGGAGGCATCAGTATAACCGAAGGTGCACTCTATCCTGCCCTGCATAAATTATCAGATCAAGATTTTGTCCAAACTGACATCAGAAGTATCGGCAATAGAAAACGAAAGTATTATCGACTTACAGAAAAAGGGAAAGAACAAACGATTGAAAAAGTTAGTCAAATGAAGAGTTTCATCGACCATCTAAATCTTATTTTTCATCCTCAATTAAAGACTTATGGAATTGCAACAATCTGAACTTAATACAATCGAAAATATAATTGAAAAAACTGGCATTCCATATGAAGGCGTCAAAGTTGAATTGATCGATCATTTGGCATCTGCGGTTGAGTTAAAAATGGCAGACAACCCAAAGTTAACTTTTGAAGAAGCATTGTCTAAAGTAGGCTATAATATGAAGGAGACACTCATTCATATCAAGGCCGCAATCACTAAAAAAACGATAAAGGTATTAATCAATAATTCGTTAGACTTTTCTAATTGGATGTCTATCTCGGTTATAATATTCTTTACTAGTGCGGCTTACGTCATGCTATTTAGATTGGGTGTCTATGGTGCTCCTGTAGGGCTGAGCTTTATTCTCATGACTTTAATTGCAATGTTTATCATGAATAGGCGATTAAAAAGAATCGATGTTGGTTATAATTACAAATTAGTGATCAAAAAAGACTATGCCTGGGTTCCACTCATAGCAGTTGGAAGTCTATGTTTTGCAACTGCTGCATTCTTTCAAGTGATAAACAACACTCACTTCTTTCATAACAACATTATGAAAAGTCTTATAATTTTACCAATTGCTTTCTCCTTTGGTCTTTTTATAAAAGTAATTCTTGATGTGACTGTTTTCAATGTAAGACAATTAAGAGAACACATCGAAATTGACAACTTATTTGATTTTTACAATCCAGCGTCATTTGAATTGAATTGAAAATGTTAATTCAACAATCAATGAATGATTTTATCGACCGGATTCAAACTATGAATTAGATGATTATAATCTTCTCATCATATTCTTGATTCCTGCTAATAACTATGTTTTAGTTAAAGAAGTAGGTAATAGTTCTATCTTAATTAGAACAACTACTTGGATTCTTTTTGTTCAGATCGAACTAATGCCATTGACTCTTTAAGTAATAAGGTTAAGTCTACGATATGAGATTCCAAAAAAGCGATATGTGAGTCAAATGAAGTCTTCGTCGATCTAAACATCGTACCCTCACCAGTAAATAACCAATTCAAAGATATATTTGGATTAAGCTCCAACAATTCTATAATCATGACATCTTTAATCGCTTGCTTGTCCGTAGAGATGCGACTTACGGACTCTTGTCTAAAGTTCTCTAAGTTGGCATAAAATTCCAGCAGCGTTTTCCCTTCATCTTGCTGGGCATAAAGTGCTTTAAGCAGTAAAGAAAACCTCCCTCTTACATTTTTGGTATTCAATAATACAGTTATTGGATCTTGGTTTTGTGCAAAAAAAATGATAATTAGCTACACATTATGATATTTTATCATTAAATTAGCTTAGTTATCAAAGGCATCAATTGATTTGCTGTAAGTTAGACTTGTTAACCGAGAATCACGACGAGTTTATATAGTTATCTTTTTTGCTGAGATTGAGGTAATAAAATAAATCATCGTCTAGGACGTATCTATTTTTCCGTGAAAACTAGTTGGCTGCGCTCTGCGGCCAATTTTGCTTTAAGACATAGAAGTTACTATTCAGAAACCATTTAATAGTTGAACACTTAGTAATTTTTTTCAATTAAGTGCAGGTGTATACTTTCGACTTGAACAACTTCGGTTCTGAACAAATTTTACAATTGAGGAGAAGCAGCATTGACTTAGATTTGAGAACAGTTACTTAAGTTTGCGTCATGATGAGATGGGACAATTGTTATTCCAATAAAAGAACAGGGACAAAGCATAAGAACGAAGTACTGCGGACTGAATATCAGAGAGATTTTGATCGGTTGATCTTCGCTTCTTCATTTAGAAGATTGCAAAACAAAACTCAGGTATTCCCTCTACCCGGGAGCACTTTTGTTCACAACAGACTTACGCACTCACTTGAAGTAGCAAGTGTCGGAAGGTCTCTTGGTTCAATCGTCGGTAATCACATAGCCAATACGGATATTGAACAAAGCGATAAGGCATCACAGCTATTTTATATGATCGACTTAGCCAGTGTTATCGCAGCTGCTTGTTTGGCTCATGATATTGGCAACCCAGCATTTGGTCATAGTGGAGAGAAGGCCATTTCTAATTACTTTATAGAGCATGCAGATACTCAGATCGAAGGTCAGAGTCTGCGAAGCTTCTTTACGGATATCGAGTGGCAAGATTTGATCACTTTTGAAGGCAATGCCAATGCGCTGCGGGTACTTACCCATCCTTATCGAGACAAACCCTTGACAGGTATGGGTCTCACTTACTCTACTTTAGCTTCTATATTGAAGTATCCTTGTGAAGCTACCGCCATGGATAAGGCATACAAGCATAGAAAGAAATATGGATTCTTTCAAACCGAGAAAAATACGTTTTTAGATATAGCTAAAGAGTTGCACATGCACAAAGAAGAGCATGAGCGGATTGTTTATAAGCGACATCCATACGTTTATCTTGTTGAAGCTGCAGATGATATCTGCTATCGCATTATA